>CAMNLN010000286.1 GCA_946543025.1 uncultured Verrucomicrobiota bacterium | reverse complement strand
CCAGCGTCAGGACCGGCTCGCCCGCCGCATTCGCCCAGACGCGGACGGCAGTCCCCCTCTCGGCCGCGTCCGGCGGAAGGAACTGGGAGGCGGTCAGTCCGCAGATTCCGTAGTTCGCCGCATTGTACGAGGTCGCGACCGTGTCCGGCAACCCGTTGTACGTGACCGTCCCGTCTTCCGCGTCCAGGCTGACGAACTGATAGGCGTAGTTGTCCGACGTGACGTGCCGCGCCGCGACGGCCTGAGCCCAGACGCCGTCCGCGCCGTCGGTGAACTTGACCACGACCGTCTTGACGTAGCTTCCGTCCCGCCAGATCAGCGGCGCGAGCGCGAACTCGATCTCATGCGACGCGTTGGTGTACGCCTGGAACCCATTGGGTGAAAGGCCGACGGCCTTCTTCACGGAACTGTTGCCGCACGAGTTGCCGTAGACGTCGTAATGCCCCTCCACGAGCTCCCGCAGCGTCAGGCCCGCGAACGCCAGAGTCGCCGTCGTCGGAACCAGGGTCGAATTGGCAGGCGTCTCCCGGTCGTAGGTTCCCAGCGTATAGGTCGGCATCCGGTAGGTCGGCCCCGCCGCCCGGCAGACGCCCGCCCCCAGCGCGAACACGGCCGTCGCCCCCACCAGGCAGGCAATTTTCATGTCGAAGAAAAGCCCTCGTCTCGGCAAATCCCTTGTCGAAGCACATGTCTCGCCTTTTGTTCTCATAATTTAGACCTCCTTATCTGATCACGAACACCGTGCCGCCGGACGCCTTGAGCGCGTAGATCACCGTGCCGTCGCGTACGAAACTGACCAGCCGCACGTCTCCCGCGTTCAGCGCTTTCGCGCTGGACGGCAACATCGCCGTGCCGGAAACCACCGCCACCGGCTCGCCTGCGGCCAGGTCGAGGTCCGTGCGCCCGGCGAAGTCCACGGCCGCCGTCCCGGCCAGCGTCAGGTCGCCGTCCGCAGAAAGGACGCTCTCGCCCACGAGCAAGGCGCCCGTCACGGTCAGCGCGCCGTTCCGCACGAGACCGGAAGCCGTCACCTCACCCACCGCCTGCGCCGTGCCGCCCAAGTCGCAGACCGCGCCGTCCGCCACGGCGAGGCTCGCGCCCGTCCCGAGCGTCCCCGCCCCGGAGAGCGCGAGGACGCCCCCTTCCACGGCCGTCGTGCCCGTGTACGTGTTCACGCCCGAAAGCGTGAGCGTGCCCACGCCGCGCTTCACGAGGCCGCCGTCCGTCGCCGCGTCGAGCGCGGGGTCGTGCAGGACGGGCCGCGCGATCTCGAACGTGCCGCCCGCCGCCATCTCCGCCGTATCGACCACGAGTCCGTTCGTGGAGGCGTAGAACTTGACGGCGTCGTCGACGACCTGCGTCTTGATCGGCTGGAACGTGCCGCCGTTGCCGTAGAACGCCGTGTCGGCGTCGGCCGCGCTCTGCGTGATCCCGCCGGCCCGGAACGTGGCGCCGGGGTTGAGGCGCAACGTGGCCACGTCGCCCGCGTAACGGGCGAAGTCCACGTTGCCGGTGACGGCGAAAAGTCCGCCGTTGAGGTCGATGAACGCGTCGTTCGACCGGCCGGCGGTGTTGTGCACGAAGTACGCCGGGCCGCCGAACGCAAGCGAACCGCCGTTCACGACGAGGCGGCACGTCCGCGCGCCCGCGGTCGCGGACTTGGTGGATCCCATGCGCAGGTAGTCGCCGAAGTAGGCCGTGCCGCCGTTCATCTCGAACAGCGTGTCGACGTCCTGCTCAAAAGAGCCGCAATAGGCGCAGTTGAGACCGCCGGAACTCACGATCTGCCCGCCGTTCTGCCTGAACGTGAGCATGTTGCCGCCGGCCATCGAATAGTAGGAGATATAGAGTTGCTTCGACAGCGTTACCGTTCCGTTGTTAAGGACGAACGTGGCGGAACCGTCCTTCTCCGACGTATAGTTGCCTATGCCTATTTCGGAAGACCCCTTTGCCTCCAGCGTCGGCGCGTTCGCCGGATCGTCCAGCACGCCCATCTCGAACGTGCCGGCCGAGACGGAGAAGCCGCGGAACGCCTTGAGGGGTCCGTCGCCATTGGGAAACACCTTGTTGTTGGACGAATTGTGGTTGACGTATTTGTCGACGCTCAGCGTGTCCGTGCCATGCAAGCGGAGCGTGCCGGTGCCGATCTTGAGGAACGCGCCGGAGCCCGGATTGACGAGCGATCCCACCGTCATGTCCGAATCGCTCTCGAACACGCATGGCCGATTGTCCGCGCCGTTCAGCCGCAACCCGGGAATCTCCGCGTCCGGCCCCGTGTAGAGGAACGTGCCCGTGCCGATGGTGAGCTGGTCGGCGTCCTTGACGAACGACAGGTCGTCCACCGCCACGCGCCCGCTGCCGGTCGTCACCTTGCCCGTGTAGTCCGGCGACACCTTCAGGTTCACCTGTCCCGCGCCCGCCGCGACGTGCGTGTTCACGCTCAGGTCGCCGTCGCCCGAAACGCCGCCCGTGACGCGCAGCTCGTTGCCCTCGGTCGTCTGGAGTTCGGCGTCGGTGGCGAGCGTAACGGCGGACGCGACCGTGTTCGTGCCGCTTGCGTTCACGACCGTGGCGGGCGTGCTGCCGGCCTTGCCGTTGTCGAGCGTGAGGGGCGCGCCGGAGAGCGCGTAGCCGTACGCCTTGCCGCCCGCGTTGAACGTGAGGCCGCCCAGCGTCACCGCCTCGTCGAGCGTCACGCCCACGCCCGCCTTCGTCGCGGGGTTGAAGGACGCCGCCTTCGTCGCGCCGTTCGGCGCGCCAGCCGCCGCGTTCGCCCAGTTCGCCGCGTCGCTCCACGTGCCGCCCGCCGTCGCGGAGGTCCACGTGTTGCCGTTCGCCACCGCGCTGCCGCCCGCGCCCGCGATCGTCACGACCACGGCCTTCATGCCGTCGTAGTCGCCGCCGTCCGCCACCGTCACCTGCCGGGCCGAGACGGTCGCCGTCGCCACCTCCGACGTGAAGAGCGAGAGGTCCACGTCCGCGTTCGCCGCGCTGTACACGAGCGCCGTGTACGTGCCGTCCACCGGATACGGCGCGAGGTCGTGGGTGTTGCTGTGGGTCGTGACCGCAACGGGCGAGAGGACGGAAAGCGCGTTCGTCACGACGAGGCCGTAGCCCTTCACGTCGCGCCGCAGCTCGAGGACGGCCGGCACGGACGATCCGGCCGTGCCGAGCGTCAGGTTCTTCACAACCGGCCCGCCCTGCCAGTCGTTCAGGCGCGCGCCGGACTCCACCACCGCCGTGCGATCCGCCGCCAGGGCGTTGCAGAGGATGAGGCGCGCGCCGTCCCGGGCGCGGATCGGGCCGGTGAACGTGCTGCCGTCAAATCCGGTCCAGATCGACGCCGTGCCCGCACCGTAGAGCGTGATGCCGCCGTCGGGCGTCTCGCCCAGGTCGGGATCGTGCTCCAACGCCTGCTGCAGGACGAGCCAGTAGGCCGTCGGCCCGTCCAGCTCCGTCTGGTGCGAGAGGTCGATGTTCAGCCCGCCCGCGCCGATGTAGGCGTGCTGCATGTTGCAGATGAGCGAGTTCGCGGTGGCGTTCACGAGGCTCTCGTACGTGCCGCCGTCGAAGTACGCCTTCAGGCCCCGGTTCAGGTTGTTGCCGTTGATCCCGCGCGAACGAATCGCGCCGTTCCCCGTGAGGCGGAACGTGTTCGTCTCGGCCTGGTTGTTGTAGGCCGCGTAGAGGACGTTGCTCACCTCCATCCGTCCGTTGTCCGTCACCGTCAGGTCCACCGCCGCGCCATTGCTGCAGCCGGCCTGGAAGTTCGAGCCGACGCGCAGGAGCCCCGTGCCGTCCACCGTCACCTCGGTGCGGTAGACGTCGCGCAGCGGCACAAGGGTGTAGCTGGCGTAGATCTCGTTGCGGACGTTGAGCGTGCCGGCGTGGACGCGCACGACGGGCGACGCGGACTGGGGATAGTTCTCGTTCGCCTGCCCGATGCGCATCGCGTTGCAGTCGATCATGCCGCCGTTGACCGTGATCGTCGGGTGCGTGATGATGTCCGGGCAGTCGTCGTAGCGGCCGGAGTAGTAGCCGTTGTACAGATAGGTGGTGACGTACAGGAGGCCGTTGTTCATCACGAGTTCGCCGGACGTCTGGATGCCCTGCCCGATGCGGTGCGACTGCGAGCCCACGCTGAAGTCGTTCGGCGCCGTCACCGTCGGGGCGTCCGCCGGATCGCCCGGCGTGCCGATCGTCATCCGCCCCTCGTTCACGTTCATGCTCCGCGCGCCGTTCGCCGGACCGGTCCCGGACGCCGCCGTGCCGTTGTAGGTGCCGGTGTTGACGGCATCGTCCGGCATCACGATCTCGCCCGTGCCGCCGAAGTGAAGCGTGCCCGGCCCCATCTTCGTCAGGCCGCCGCCGCGCACCCCGAGGTCGGAGATCGCAAGCGTCGTGTTCGTCTCTGCCACGTTGATGACGGACGAGCGGTTGGCCGACGTGTCCACAGTGAAGCCGGGGATCGCCGCCGACGCGCCCGTGTAGACGAGCGAGCCGTGCCGGATCACGAGATTGGTGACGTCGCGGACGAACGAAAGGTCGGAGACGCGCGTCGATCCGCCGCCCGCGATAACCGTGCCGCCGGCCGCGAAGCCCGTCAGCGCCCCCAGGTCCGCGGTCCCCGACGCCGCGTCGGCATACGCCGGGTTCGCGTAGATCGTCTTCGCGGCCGCCACGTCCGCCG
>CAMNLN010000285.1 GCA_946543025.1 uncultured Verrucomicrobiota bacterium | reverse complement strand
AGCACGCACGGATAGGCGCCGAGGCGCATCGTGCCGCCTTTCTGCGTGATGCCGCGTTGTTCTTCCATGAGGTCGATCACGGGATGCGTCGTGTGCTCGTCGAACTCCGTGGAGTTGGCGTCCTTCCAGCCAAGCACGTCGCGCGCATATTCGATTACCGTACATTGCATCCCAAGGCAGATGCCGAGGAAGGGAATCTTGTGTTCGCGGGCGTATTTGATCGCGGCGATCTTGCCCTCCACGCCGCGTGCTCCGAATCCGCCCGGCACAAGAATGCCGTCGATTTCGGCAAGAGTATTTTTTAGCCGTGTAGAACACGTAGAAACATGTAGATCCTTACGACCTTCCTTTTCTACATGGTTAATTCGCCTCCCGTAATTTTCATATTCTTCCGCCTCGATGGGTACGACCTCCACCTTGCAATTATTCGCCATGCCGGCGTGCTGGAGCGCCTCGTGGATCGACTTGTAGGCGTCGCGGATGGCGATATACTTGCCCACAAGCGCGATGCGGCAACGTCTTTTCGGCTGCGTCGCCTTCCTGACGAGCGTGTCCCACACCGTATGCTTGACGGGCCAGATGTCGAGATGGAGTTGCCGCAGCACCTGCTCGTCGAGTCCCTGCTTGCGGAGTTCGCGCGGCACGGCATAGACCGAGTCCGTCACGTCTTGTTCCTCGATCACGCATGCGCGCCTCACGTTGCAGAACATGGCGAGTTTCTGCATGTGTTCCTCGGGGATCGGCATCTCCGTGCGACAGACGAGGATGTCCGGGATGATGCCGATGTTGCGGAGCATTCCCACGGAGTGCTGTGAGGGTTTCGTCTTCAGTTCGCCCGCCGCCTTGAGGTACGGAACGAGCGTCAGATGCACGAAACACGTGTTTTCAAGGCCTTCCTCGAATCGAAACTGGCGGGCAGCCTCGAGGAAGGGGAGCGATTCGATGTCGCCGGAAACGCCGCCGATCTCGCAGAGGACGATGTCGCAGTCATGTTCGCCTGCCGAACTGATCGCCGCCTTGATTTCGTCCGTGACGTGCGGCACCACCTGCACCGTGCCACCGAGATATCCGCCGGCGCGTTCGCGCGCGAGAACGGCCGAATAGATGCGACCGGACGTGAAATTGCTCGCCTTCGTGCAGGTGACGCCCGCGAAGCGCTCGTAATGGCCAAGGTCAAGGTCCGTCTCCGCCCCGTCGTCCGTCACGAACACCTCGCCGTGCTGGTAGGGCGACATCGTGCCTGGATCGACGTTGAGGTACGGGTCGAGCTTCTGCATGAACACCTTGTAGCCGCGCGACTTCAACAGGAGCGCGAGCGACGCGCTCGTGATTCCCTTGCCGAGGGAACTCACCACGCCGCCGGTGATGAACACGTATTTGACTTGTTTTTTCATAGAAAAGAGAATTAGGCGGTTGCATCTCACGCAGAGAGAGGTGCGGAGAGCGCGGAGAATCAATCAGGGCTTTCTCCGCGCTCTCTGCTTCTCTGCGTCTCTGCGTGAGATAAGATTCGCAAATTGCTTGAATAGATAATGGGAATCGTGCGGGCCCGGGCAGGATTCGGGATGGTACTGCACCGAGAACGCCGGCAACGTCCTGTGGCGGACGCCTTCGATCGTACCGTCGTTGAGATTGACGTGCGTCATTTCAAGGCAGCCGGGCAACGAATCGGCGACGACGGCGAAGTTGTGGTTCTGGCTTGTGATCTCCACCTTGCCCGTGGCGAGGTTCTTGACCGGATGGTTGCAGCCGTGGTGCCCGAACTTGAGACGCGCCGTCTTCGCGCCGCACGCGAGGGCGAGGAGCTGGTGCCCCAGGCAGATGCCCATGATGGGGATGGTGGTTCGTGATTCGTGGTTCGTGGTTTGTGATTCGTGGTTTGTAAGCTGTTTCATCCCCAACAGCTTCTGGATGTTCTCGATGGCGTAGGTGACGGCGGCAGGATCGGCGGGGCCGTTCGAAAGGAACACGCCGTCGGGATCCATCGCCAGAACCTTTTCGGCGGAAGTCTGGGCGGGCACCACGGTCACGCGCGCCCACGAGGCGAGCGAGCGGAGAATGTTCGTCTTCACGCCGAAATCGTAGCAGACGATGTGGGGCAAGGACTTCAGACTTAAGACTTCAGACTTCTGTTGCCGATGTCTGATGCCCGATGTCGGGAGTCGAAATCCATAGGCTTTCTCACATGTCACCTTGGCGGCGTAGTCCTGACCGTCGAGGCCTTCCCATTCGCGGGCCTTTGCAACGGCATCTTCTTCGGTAGGGGACACGGAACGCGCGCTCCTGCCAACGCAGAGATACGCCTTCCGGTTGCCATGTTCGCGGATGTGCAGGGTGAGCGCGCGGGTGTCGACGCCATAGATGCCCGGCACGCCGTTTTCGGAAAGATATCCGTCGAGATTCTTTTCGGAACGCCAGTTGCTTGGTTCGGTCAAATCGCCGATCACGAGCCCAGACAGAAAAAGGGCACGGCTTTCGATGTCCGCGCCATTGATTCCGTAGTTGCCGACCTCTGCGGCGGTGAGGACGACGAACTGTCCTGCGTAGGAGGGATCGGTCAATATCTCCTGATAGCCGCTCATGCCGGTGTTGAACACGACCTCGCCGAGCGCATCCTTTTGCGCGCCGAACGCGACGCCGTGGAACACCGTTCCGTCGTCCAGCGCCAGGAACGCCGCCCGATTCCGTTCTGCTTTCCATTTTGACAGATAGTCCATTCAATAAGGCCTTTCGTTCTTGTGGTCGAGATAGTTTTCCAACGCCTTGTGGAGGACCTTGTAGCCACCAGGCGTAGGATAATCGCCGGTGAAGTACCAGTCGCCGATTTCGTGGTTTGTGGTTCGAGTCTCGTGGTTCGTCGTTGAGGCAAGAGACCGGTTTTTCGAAGTCCGATGCCCGAAGTCTGCTGTCAAGCATTTCCGCAGATTTTCCACTGACTGGTAAACCACCTTCACCTCTGCCTTCATGCCGGGCGGGGTGAGGAGGCGGGCGATCTCGGCGCACTGCTGCTCGTCGGTGAAGCGAGCGTAGAGGGGAGCGAGCGGATTGTAGAATTTTGTCCGTGTAAAACATGTAGAAACATGCAGTTGGTTGGATCCATTGAACGCGTCGATTAATTCTCGTTCCCCGTTCCCGATTCCCCGTTCCCCATTCAGAAGGTTCACGAGGGCTCGGAAGGCAACGAGTTCGCCGAGGGTGGACATGTCTATGCCGTAGCAGTCGGGGTAGCGGATGGGCGGCGCGGACGAGGCAATGACGATCCGCTTCGGTTCCAGCCGGTCGAGCATCGGAAGAATGGCGTTTTTCATCGTGTTGCCGCGCACGATGGAGTCGTCGAGCACGACGAGCGTATCGAGGCCGGGGCGCACGAGGCCGTACGTGACGTCGTAGACGTGCTTGTAGAACTCGCGGCGGGCGGCGGCATCAGCGATAAACGTGCGGAACTTCGCGTCCTTCACGATGACTTCCCCAAAGCGGGGAAAGACTTTGAGGACTTCAGACTTCGGACTTCGGACATCAGTAGCAGAAGTCCGAGGTCTTAAGTCCGAAGTCCTGTTTCCGCCGTTAAAGGAAGTATCTTTAATCAGTTCTTCCAGCAGGCCGTGGAAAGCGATGCGGGCGGAGTTGGGGATGTAGGAAAAGAAAATGTTCTCCATCGGCGCTTCCGCCGCCTTCAGGATCTGCGGCAGGAGCGCCGCGCCGAGCGCCTTGCGCTCGCGGTGGATTGCGGCGTCGTTGGCGCGCGAGAAGTAGATGCGCTCGAAGGAGCAGGGGCGGGGCGATGCCTTGACGGCCGAACTTTGTTCGGCGATCTGCACTTCGCCGGCAGGCGAAACGATGAGCGCATGGCCTGGCGGCAGCTCCTTTACGGCCTCCGGCGGCATGTCGAAGGCGGCCTGTATGGCGGGGCGTTCGCTCGCGACGGCTACCACGTCGTCGCTGACGAAGTAGAAGCCGGGGCGGATGCCGTGCGGATCGCGCGTGGCGAACGCCCAGCCGTCTCCTGTCGCGCCGCAGAGCGTCCACGCGCCGTCCGCGTTGGCAAGAGCGGCGGATAAAGCGCGCGAGATATTTTTGAACCGTGTAGAACATGTAGAAACAGGTAGTTTAGGGAGTGTTGATTCTACATGATCTACACGTTCTGCACGGCTAAAATCTTTCCCGAGCTCGTGCGCGATCAGTTCGCAGACGAGGTAGCCGTCGGCCTTGCTCGTGGGAAAAGAACCGTGCCGACTGTAATCCTCGAAAAGCTCGTGGGCGTTCGTCAGGTTGAAGTTTCCAGCGAGGAGAAGGGTATGTTGCAGTTCGCTCGCCTCGTGGACGAACGGGTGGCAAAACGCCACCTCGTTCTTTCCGAAGGTGGCGTAGCGCAGGTGGCCAAGGAAGATTTTCTCAACTTCAGACTTCTTGCTTAGGACCTCTGAAGTCTGAAGTCCCATGTCCGAGGTCCGGTTCCATTTTCGCCTCGCGATCGCCCCGAGTACGTCGGCGAGAGGCGTGGCGGAGGCGGACTTGGCGATCCAGTACGGCGCCTCGCCTGGCTCTGGGTCGGACGCAAGGATCGCCGCGCCCGCCCCATCCTGTCCGCGGTTGTGCTGCTTCTCCATGAGGAGCGAGAGTTTCGTTCCGCCGAAGTCGCCCGTGGCGGATGGCGGCCTCCTCAAAACCACCATCGCCACGGCACATTCGTGTTT
>CAMNLN010000284.1 GCA_946543025.1 uncultured Verrucomicrobiota bacterium | reverse complement strand
AAGGGGCTCGCCGTGTACGGTTCTGCGTTCGGCCGAATTCCGTGCGATCCGTCCGTCGCCTACTGATGAAGTTGTACGGACAACTTCGCAATGACAAGCTCTCGCGTGCTATAATCGGGACGGGGAAGGAGATCTACCAGAGAATGAGGAACACTTTCGCACTTTCCGTTCTGTTGTCCGCGCTCGTCACGCTCGTCGGCTTCGGGGAAACCGCTCGCGACTTCCGTCCGCCGGCCGTGCCGCTGCTGACGACCGATCCGTTTTTCTCCGTCTGGTCCGCAGCCGACCGGCTGACGGATGTCGATACGACGCACTGGTGCGGGGCGGCACAGCCGATCGGCCTCGAGTTGACGGTCGACGGGAAGGCCTTCCGTCTGCTGGGTGCGTCGCGGACCGTTTCCGCACCGGCGCTGCCGCAGACCGAGCTGACCGTTCTTCCTCTGACGACGCGTGTCGGTTATGCGGGGGAGGGGTTCGCGGTGCGCCTGCAATTCGTCGCGTGCGCCCTGCCGGAGCGGCTCGAGGCGCTTTCGCGTCCCGTGACGTATGCGACATTGGATTTCACGGCGACGGACGGGAAACCGCATGCCGTCACGGCGCGACTCGTCGTTTCCGGCGAGCTGGCCACGAACGACGACCGTGCGGAAATGCGCGCCGAGGCGAAGCGCCTGCCGTTCGGCGAGGCAATCGTGCTCGGCCGCACCGTGCAGAAGCCGCTCTCCGAGCGCGGGGACATGGTCCGCTGCAACTGGGGACGCTTCTGGGCCGTGGCGCCGCAGGGGGCTGCGGCGAAGATCCCCGGGGCCGTGCAGCCGGCCTGCGAGCTGCGTCCGGAGCTGTCGTGGTCCGTCAACGGCACGAGCGAAATTCTCTTCGCCTATGACGACATCCTCTCGCTGCGTTTCCTCGGCGATGATCTCAAGGCCTGGTGGCGTCGTGACGGCAAGTCGTTCGAGACGATGCTGTGCGAAGCCGCGGCCGAGCGCGAGGAGCTGACGCGCCGGCTCATCCCGTCGCGGGACGCATCGTTGATGGACGACTTCACGCGCGTCGGCGGCGCGAAGTACGCGAAGCTCGCTGCCCTCGCGTGGCGCCAGAGCTTCGCCGCCTGCAAGCTGGTGGCCGATTCTACCGGGAAGCCTCTCTACTTTTCGAAAGAGAACGGCTCGAACGGCTGCATGGGGACGGTCGACCTCCTCTATCCGCAGCTGCCGCACCTCCTGCTGACGGGGCCGACGCTGGTCGAGGCGACGCTCGCGCCGGTTATGATCTATGCAGACTCCGACCGCTGGCCGTGGGCGCATGCGCCGCACGACGTCGGCACGTATCCGCTTGGCGAGGGACAGGTCTACAACATGTGGGGCGAGGAGTCGGGCCGCATGCCGGTCGAGGAGAGCGGCAACATGCTCATCGCGATGGCCGCGCTGGCGCGGCAGCGCGGCAACGCCGATTTCGCGGGCCGCTGGTGGCCGCTCCTGACGAAGTGGGCCGAATACCTCCGCCGCGTCGGCTACGATTCAGGCGACCAGCTCACGACGGACGACTTCGCGGGGCATCTCTCGCACAACTCAAACCTGTCGATCAAATCGATTCTCGGCATCCGTTCGTACGCGCTCCTGGCGGAGATGCTCGGACACGAGGACGTCGCGAAGGACTGGAAGAAGGCCGCCGAAGAGATGGTGCCCGCCTGGCTCAAGGCCGCCGAGGGCGGGCGCTACGGCTCCTACAAGCTGACTTTCGACCAGCCCGATTCGTGGTCGATGAAGTACAACCTCGTCTGGGACCGCCTCTTGGGCTTCAACCTCTTTCCGTCAGAAGTCGCCGCGCGCGAACTCGCGGCCTACCGCCAGCTCCTCCAGCCGTACGGCCTGCCGCTCGACAGCCGCAAGAACTGGACGAAGGTGGACTGGCTCGTCTGGTGCGCGACGCTCACGGGCAAGCGCGACGATTTCGAGGCGCTGATCGACGGACTCTACCGCTTTGCCGACGAGACGCAGCAGCGCATTCCGTTCAGCGACTGGTATTACGCCGACACCTCCCGCTGGTGCGGCTTCATCGCCCGCAGCGTGATTGGCGGCATCATGATTCCGCTTCTGTTCGACGAAGAGGCCCGTACAAAGTACGCCGCGCGCGACACGCTGGCGCCGTTCGCCGGGCCGTACGCCAGACCGCCGCGCTACGAGGTTGAGCCGCTTGCCCCGTCCGCCGTCTTCGGCCGTGCCCAGACCTGGAAGTGGATCGGGGACACGATGGATGCGGGCTGGTACAATCCGAACTATGACGACTCCGCGTGGGCGGACGGTCGGGCGCCGTTCGCGAACCGCGACTTCCGCGAGTTGAAGACGGGCATCGAGACGCATACCGACTGGGGCAAGGCCGCGCGCCTCTACGCGCGTCGCACGTTCACGCTCGATGAGGCGCCGGCGGCGGATGGGGAGTGGCGGCTCGGACTCGACCTGCTGCACGACGAGGAGGCGCTCGTCTATCTGAACGGACGGCGGATCGCCTTCGTCGGCGGATACAACAAGACGTACGACGCCATTCGGCTGCCCGTGACGCTCGACGTGCTCCAGAAGGGCGAGAACACGCTCGCCGTGATGGTTCACAATACTGAATGGGGCGCCTGCTTCGACCTGGGACTGATCCGTTGGCGGAAGGTGAAGGGCGAGTAAGCGAAAAAGACTTTTATCTACTGAAAGAGGAGGTATGGGAAAATGAAGAAACTGATAGTTCCAGCGTTGGCGCTCGCGGCGCTGCCGCTGTTGGCGGATCCGATCAAGATCATGCCGCTCGGTGATTCGATCACCTACGGTATGGACGTGCCCGGCGGGTACCGCCTGCCGCTCTATCAGAAGCTGACGGCTGCCGGCTACACGGTCGATTACATCGGCACGCAGACGGGCAATCCCTCGCCGGACCTTCCCGATTCCGACCACGAGGGACATCCGGGCTGGTGCATCAAGCATGACAACTTCGGCGTCTACCAGAACATCGGCTCCTGGCTGACGCAGGTCGAGGCGCCGGACGTCATCCTCCTCCACCTCGGCACAAACGACGCCGGATACGCGAACCCCGACGAAATCCGCGACATGATCGTCCGCCTGCACAATCTACTGCCTCAGACGCACGTCATCGCGACGACGCTGCTCGGCCGGACGGACAATGCGGACCTGATGGCGCGGTTCCAGACGGTGGTCAACCCTTACGTCGAGGGCATCGTGGACGATTTCCTGTCGCAGGGCTGGCCGGTGCACTACCTTGACATGTACAGTGCGCTCGACTATACGCATGAGGAGGGACAGCCTCCGGCCGATCTCGCCGACGGCCTCCATCCGAGCCCGCAAGGTTATGAAAAGATGGCCAAGGCCTGGTTCGGCAAACTGACCGAGGTCTTCGGGGCGGACGGTTCTGCGTTCACATCCGTCGGGGCGAAGAAGCGCACCTATGGCTATGAGGCGTGCGGCGTGCCGGCCTCGGAAACGGCCGACTACGAGGCGATCTACGACTTCGACATCACCGCTTCGATGGACCTGTCGACGGAGGCGAACTGCAAGGCGTTCTACAAGCTCGACCGGTCCGACGACTACGTGAAGAAGTTCAGCCGCATTGCGTACTTCCTCGAACTCTACAAGGACGGACAGCCCCAGTACGCCTGGGTGTCGGTCGACGCGTTCACGAACGACGTGAAGGCGATCGGCGTGCCGACGCTCTACAACAAGGTCGTCCTTCAGCAGAACGTGTCGAACATGAACGTCTTCTCGAATGTCGCCGGCGTCGAGACGGGGACCGGAATTGCGACGGGGAACATCGAGTTCTGGCCGTACAATTTCGCCCCTAAGAATGAAGCGGGCGTTCCGGATGCATCGGATGCGACCTATGACTTCGGCGACAAGGTGGAGATCGGCAACGCGAGATACGGTTCGATGCAGATTCACAACTACGGCGCACGGCAGACAATCATCGGACTTTCCAATTTATCCAAGGGGGAAGCCCCAGGACCGTGCTTAGGCATTGGCAACAACCCGACCCCGGGCGGGAATCCCGACTGGACCCGGGCGAACAATGCCATTACGTACGATTACGCGCGGATGATGGTTCTCGTGAAGCCGATTGAAGATACGGAGGCTCCCGTCCTCCAGTCCGCCCGGGTTTTCTCCGTCGACGGTCGGACCGTGCGCGTGACGTTCGACGAGTACGTCATCGTGGCGGGGCTGTCGCAGGTCTCCTTCACGGCCGGCGGCGTGTCGGCGGTTTCGGCGCACGTTCTGGCGGACAAGCGGGTCGTCGACGTGACCTTCGCTACGCCTGTCGCGGACGGTGCGGTGCTGACGGCGAAGGGCTTGTGCGACTATGCCGGCAATACGCTCGATTCCGCCGATGTGACCGTGGCGGCGCGCGAGAACGTGCCGGAGGAAGTGTCCGCCCTGGTCGGCGACCTGGCGAACGACTTCCGGCTGGTTGCGGACATCGACATTCCCGTGCAGGGCAATTTCAACAGTACGGACGTCGCCTACGTGCGTTCGTCTCTCGATGAGACGGCGACCTTCGATCGCGTCGCGTACTGCATGGTCCTGGAGAAGCCTGGCGTCCAGCAGTACGTATGGACGGCGTTCGACGCGATGACGCTCGATCTCGCGGCGCTCGGCGTGCCGGTTTCGCGCAAGGGCCGTTACTTCCAGCAGAAGGTCAACCACCTCGAGGTTAGCTCCAACGTC
>CAMNLN010000283.1 GCA_946543025.1 uncultured Verrucomicrobiota bacterium | reverse complement strand
AGCTTCTCGCGGCGGAGGTCGAGGAAGCGGTACTTGAGGCGCATCTCCTCGCTCTCCTCGGCCTTGTCGTCCGGAATGTAGAGCGGCGTGACGCCGGAGGCCCCCTCCATCACGAGCTCGTTCGCCTCGATCTCGATCTCGCCGGTGGGGAGGTCGGGGTTGATCGTCTCGGGATCGCGGAGCTTCACCTCGCCCGTGACGGTGATCACGGACTCCAGGTGCGCCTTCTCGACCTGCCCGAAGAAGCTGCGGGAGGGATGGACCACGATCTGCGTGATGCCGTAGTGGTCGCGGAGGTCGACGAACAGGATGCCGCCGTGGTCGCGGAGGCGGAACATCCAGCCGGAGAGGCGGACGGTTTTGCCGGCGTCTTCCTTGCGGAGCTGGTTGCAGGTATGGGTACGATAGGGATGCATGTCTGCCATGGTTCGGTTCTTTCTTTTCTTTGGCCGCCTATTATACCATATCCGCGCGGGATATGGTATAATCCGTGCAACAGGAGATTGGCATGAAATACATCACCTACGTCGGCAGCTACACGGACGCGACCCACAGGGAGGGTATCCACATTTTCGAGTCGGACGCCGAGACGGGCGATTTCCGTCTGCGGGGTGTGCTCGACACCCTCGAAAGCCCTACCTACATGGCGCTTAACGGCAGCTGTTCGCGCCTTTACACGGTGCTTGGGCGGCAGTCCTTCGGCCCGCAGGGGCGTCAGGGCGGCCTTGCGGCGTTCGCCGTGCGGGGCGACCGGCTCGAATTTCTCAACGCGATTCCCACCGGCTGGACGATCCCCTGCCACGTGTCGCTCGACCCCTCCGAGAAGGCGCTCGTCTACGCCGAGTACTCCTGCGGCACGGCCGGCTACGCGAACCTCGCGCCCGACGGCTCGATCGACACCGCCTTCGCGGGCGCGCCGAACGCGATCAATCCGCTCTTCCAGGTGCGGCACGAGGGCGACGGCCCCAACAAGCCGCGCCAGGACAAGGCGCACGCGCACTGCTCCATCGTCACGCCCGACGGCAAGTACCAGCTGGTGGTGGACCTCTCGCTCGACAAGATCAAGGCGTACGACTTCAAGAATCGCGCGTGGGGCATGAAGGAGGTCTCGTACGCGACCATCGACACGCGCGGCTTCGCGCCCGGCGCCGGCCCGCGCCACGTCGTGTTCCACCCGAACGGCAAGTTTGCATTTGTGATCTTCGAGCTGGGCAACCTCGTGGCCAGCTTCCGCTACACGGGGCGCGGCTTCGAGCATGTCGCCACGTGCCCGCTCCTCGAGGGCGAGGCGATGAAGGCGTGCAAGGCGGCGGCGATCAAGGTTTCCGAGGACGGGACGCAGGTCTTCTGCTCCAACCGCGACGTCAGCCGGTCCGGATACGATTCGATCACCGTGTTCAACGTGGACCCTTCCACCGGCAAGATGGAGTTCCTCAACAACGCCAAGGTGGGCGGCGCGTATCCGCGCGACTTCGAGTTCATGCCCGGCGGCAAGTTCTGCCTCGTGGGCCTGAAGGAGGATTGGCGCGTCGCCAGCTTCGCCTACGACAGGACGAAGGGCACCTTCACGCAGGTGGCGCAGATGGAAGGCGTCTATCGTCCGCTTTATTTCAAGTTCAAGACGCGTTGAGCCGGACATGATGGAAAAGGTCATCCTCAACCGTGGCCGCGAGTACGCGACCGTTCACCGCCATCCGTGGATCTTTTCGGGGGCGATCCGCGAGGTGACGGGTTCGCCGGCGGCGGGCGAATCCGTCGCCGTCTGCGACGCGAAGGGGACTTGCCTCGGCTACGGCAGCTGGTCGCCCGCCTCGCAGATCCGCGTACGGATGTTGAGCTTTTCGCCCGACGCGGCGCCCGACGCGGCGTTCATCCGCCGCCGCGTGGCGGAGGCCGTGACGCGGCGGAAGGACATCCTCGCGGGCGGCGAGACGAACGCCTGCCGCCTGGTCAACGCGGAGTCGGACGGGCTGCCGGGCGTGGTGGCGGACGTCTACGGCGGCACGGCGGTGGTGCAGCTCGCGACGGCCGGGGCGGAGTTCTGGAAACAGGAGATCGCCGCCGCGCTGATGGAGTCGGTGCCCGGTTGCACGGGCGTGTGGAACCGGTCGGACGTGGATTCGCGCGTTCGCGAGGGCCTGTCCCCCCAGACGGGCCTGCTCGCCGGCGCGGAGCCGCCCGAGCTGATCGAGATCCACGAGGGGGCGATCCGCTACCTCGTGGACGTGCGGAAGGGGCACAAGACGGGCTTCTACCTCGACCAGCGCGAGGCGCGCGCCCTGGTGGGGGCGTACGCGAAGGGCGCGGAGGTTCTGAACTGCTTCTCGTACACGGGCGGGTTCGGCCTGGCCGCGCAGGCGGCGGGGGCGCGCGCCGTGACGCACGTGGACGCGTCGGCGGACGCGCTCGCGCTCGCCCGGCGGAACGCGGCGCTCACGCCCAACCCCGCCGGGACGGCGGTCGATTTCCTCGTGGCGGACGTCTTCAAGCAGCTGCGGCGCTACCGCGACGAAAGGCGTTCGTTCGACCTCATCGTGCTCGATCCGCCGAAGTTCGCCGACACGAAGGCGGGCCTCATGCGCGCGACGCGCGGGTACAAGGACATCAACCTGCTCGCGATGAAGCTGCTCCGTCCCGGCGGCATCCTCGCCACGTTTTCCTGCTCGGGCGCGGTGACGCCGGAGCTGTTCGCCAAGGTGTGCGCGGAGGCGGCGTTCGACGCGCGGCGCGACTTCCAGGTCGTTGCGCGTACGCGCCAGGCGGCGGACCACCCTGTCGCGCTCGCTTTCCCGGAAGGTCTGTACCTGAAGGGCCTTGTCCTGCGCGCCCTAGACTGAGAAGGAAAAGCGTCTGTGCACGCTTGTCCCGGTTGTCTCACTTCCCCTCAGCCCACGAGAATTTTGCTATACTACGCACAAAATTTCCAACGGTTAAAGGAAAACAAAGATGAAGATTCTCGACATGCCCTGCACGAAGGGCTTCATGCAGATCGCCCAGGACGGCGTGGACAAGGGCTGGCACGAAATGAACGGCGGCAACCTGAGCTACCGCCTCACGGACGCCGAGACGAAGAACGTGAAGGCCACATGCAAGAAGCCGACCTCCGGCTGGATGGAGCTGGGCGAGTCTGTGCCGAAGCTCGCGGGCATGTTCTTCATGGTGACGCGCACGACGGGCTACATGCGCAACGTGAAGCGCACGCCCGAGCAGGCGTTCGGCATCGTGGAGCTGGACGCGACGGGCACGCAGTACCGCATCTGGTGGGGCCTTTCGGACGGCGGCCGGCCGACGAGCGAGTTCCCGAGCCACCTCAAGAACCACGAGGTGAAGATGCTCCAGAACCCGGAAAACCGCGTGATCTATCATGCGCACCCGGTGAACCTGATCGCGATGACGTTCATCGTGCCGCTGAAGGACAAGGACTTCTCCCGCGCGCTGTGGCAGATCATGACGGAATGCCCGGTGATCTTCCCGAAGGGCGTGGGCGTGGTGCCGTGGATGGTGCCCGGCAAGGGCGAGATCGCCAAGGCCACCTCCAAGCTCATGGAGAAGTACGACATCGTGGTGTGGGCGCATCACGGCCTCTTCTGCGCGGGCACGACGTTCGACCGCGCGTTCGGCCTGATGGACACGGTGGAGAAGTCCGCCGAGATCTACATGAAGGTGGCCGCTACGGGCAAGAAACGCCTCTCCACGATCACGGACGCGGGCATCCGCAAGATCATCAAGGCGTTCGGCCTCAAGGATTTCACGACGAAGTTCCTGAAGTAGCGGACGGCGCAAGAGGCCTTACGCCGGGAGCGGGATGGTCGGCTTGATGGTCTGGCAGCCGATCTCGGCGAGGGCATGGGCGAGGCGCGCGAACTGCGCCTCGTCCTCGTACGTGCCGACGATGGCGCCGCCGGAGCCGGCGAACTTGGCGGAAGCGCCGGCCGAGCGGGCCGTCATGACCATGCGACGGTTGGCGGGGGCGACGTTGAAGATGCGGTCGCGCAGGTCGAAGTTCGCGTTGACGAGCGCGGGCAGTTCCTCCTGCCGACCGGCGAGAAGGGCGTCGCGTCCGCGCTGGGCGATGTCGGCGAACTCGCTCATGGCGGCGAGGATGTCCGGCTTCTTCTCCTCGAAGAGGACGCGGAGCTTCTTGTGGTACTTTCCGGACACTTCCGCGCGCTGGGGATCGTAAGCGACATAGAGATTCGGCAGAAGCGCCGGATCGAGCCGCTCGTAGCGGCCGTGGCCGGTGGACTCTACGAGCGTCTTCTCAAAGTCCATGAACACGCAGCCCTCGTACATCTGGATCACGCGGTCTTGCAGGCCGCACTGGATGCCCAGCTCGTCGCGCTCGGCCTCCAGGCAGAGCGTCGGCGCGTACTCGAGGGGCACCTCCACATCGTAGAACTGCTGGAGCGCCTTGAGCATGGCGGTGCAGATGGCCGAGGATCCGGAAAGGCCGACGAGGCGCGGGATGTTGGAGACATAGCGGACGGTGAAGTTCTTGCGCGGAATCGCGATCCCGTGGTCGCGGCAATAGAGGAAGAAGAGCTTGGCGACGGCCTTCATGAGGCGGATGCCGCCGTAGTAGCCGAAGAGCTGGATCTCCTTGAGCAGGTCTTCGGGCGAATCAAAGGTCGCGTCGTCCACCTCGCCCGGCACGAACCCGAGCTCGGGCGTCTCGTACATCGTCAGCTCGGCCGAGAAGTTCGAGAAGGCGAAGGA
>CAMNLN010000282.1 GCA_946543025.1 uncultured Verrucomicrobiota bacterium | reverse complement strand
GGGCGAGATCGTCCCGGCGAGCCGGGCGTCGGGCGGTTTGGCCGGCGCGTTCGACTCGCGCGTCCGCTCGCAGGGCGGATTCGGGGTCGGCGCGTTCGATTCGCGGTACCGCACGTCCGGCGTTTCGGAAGGCGGCGACCTCCGCTCCGACCTGCCGCGCGGGACAGTATTCATTGTTCGATAAAAAGTGAAGGAGTGATGCAAATGAAAAACACAGCAACAGCAATGGCCCTGGCCTGTTCGATGGCCGCGCTCGCAAGCGCGCCGGTCGTGAAGGATGGCAGCGTGACGATGACGCAGGATCCGTCGACGCGCCTGGTGACGATCAACTACGAGATCGAGGGAGAGCCGGCGATCGTGACGGTCGACATCTGCACGAACGGCGTGTCGATCGGCGGCGAGAACCTGCGCTATTTCGCGGGCGACGTCAACCGGAAGGTGTCCGTCGGCCCCCACTCCTGCACGTGGCGTCCGGACAAGGCGTGGCCCGGCCACCTGATCACGAACGGCAGCGTGAGCGCCGTCGTGACGGCGTGGGCGACGAACGCGCCGCCGCCCTACATGGTGGTGAGCCTGACCGTCAAGGACAACATCACGTTCTACGCGGACGCCGGATCGCTTCCCGGCGGCGTCACGAACGACGTGTACAAGACCGAATGCCTCGTGCTGCGCCACATCCCCGCCGCGAACGTCCGCTGGCGCATGGGCTCGCCCGAGGATGAATGGAAGAGGACCGCCAACGAGAAGTCGCACTACGTCACGCTCGCCAACGATTTCTACCTCGGCGTCTACGAGGTGACGCAGCGGCAGTACGAGCTGATGACGGGCAAGCGGCCGTCGTACTTCACCAACGATGTCTACTATGCGACGCGTCCGGTCGAGATGGTGCTGCCGCGCGATCTGCGCGGCAGTAGCGCGGACTGGCCGACGACGGGGCACGTCGTCGACGGCTCCAGCTTCTTCGGGAAGCTGCGCGCGCAGGTCTCGGATGCCGTGGCGTTCGATCTGCCCCTTGAGGCGCAATGGGAGTTCGCCTGCCGCGCCGGCACGACGAGCGCGCTGTACACCGGGAAGGAACTGGAGGCGGACTGCGACACTTCGTCGCCAAACCTGCAGGAAATCGCGCGTTTCAAGCAAACACAGGCGGCGGAGGAGTTAACCACCACGCCGACGTCTGGCATTAGCTACGAAGACACCACGAGAGGGACGGCGAAAGTCGGCTCCTACCGTGAAAACGGCTACGGCCTCTACGACATGATCGGCAACGTGCTGGAGTGGTGTCTCGACTACTGGTGTGCAGACGTTTCCGAGATCAATCCGGAAACGGGCGCCAGCGAGGCGACGAATACGAATCTCAAGCGCGTCAAGCGGGGCGGCTGCTACGCGCACAACCCGGAACGTTTGCGGAGCGCCTATCGCATTGACGGCGACTACAACAAAACCCGCGCGTCCGACGGTTTCCGCGTTTGCGCGCCGGTTGGCATCCCGTGACCGTCGTTGACAGGAGAATGGGAAAATGAAGGCATCTGTTGCTGCCGTGTGCGTCCTGGCGAGCCTGTGCGGCGTCGCGGACCTCGCGTCGCGCGTCAATCCGTTCATCGGCACGTCGAACAGGACGAACGGGCACACGCATCCGGCCGCGTGTGTGCCGTTCGGGTTCGTCCAGGCCGGGCCCGACACGGGCACGCTCGACTGGCGGCACTGCTCCGGCTACGCGTACGAGGACGCGCTCGTCTACGGCTTCTCGCAGAACCACCTGAGCGGCACGGGGTGCCCCAGCCTCGGGGACGTGCTGCTGCAGCCGTTCACGGGGCAGCCGCTCGACGACGACTACCGCGGCGCGAAGGACTTCGCGTCCGAGAAGGCGGAGCCGGGGTACTACGCCGTCGCGCTCACGAACTTTGGCGTGAAGGCCGAGATGACGGCCTCGCGCCGCGTCGCCTGGTACAGGTTCGCGTATCCGAAGGGCGCGAAGGCCCGGCTGCTCGTCGATCCGCAGTGGGGCATCCTGAAGGGCGGCACCACGTCGCTTGCGGACCACATCCGCCAGTACGCCGGCGCGCTTTCGGCGGACGGCCTGTCGCTCGCGGGCGGCTTCCTCCACAAGGCGTGGCTCGAGCGCGAGGTGCATTTCGTCGTCTCGTTCTCCACGCCCGTGACGGGCAGCCGCATCATCGCGAAGAAGCCCCAGGAGAAGGCCGACCGCTACCTCCTCGACTTCGACCTCGCCGACGGCGAGCCGCTGCTCGTGAAGGTGGCGATCTCGTCCGTGGACGGCGACGGGGCGGCGCGCAACCTCGCGGCGGACGCGCGGGACTGGAACTTCGACGCGGCGCGGCGCAGGGCGCGCGAGGCGTGGAACGGCGTCCTCTCCCGCGCGACGGCGCGTGGCCTCACGGAGGAGCAGGAGACGATCTACTACACGGCGCTCTACCACGCGTTCGTGCAGCCGAGCGACATGGCGGACGCCGACGGGCGCTTCCGCGACGCGCGCGGGAAGGTTCAGACGGCGCGCACCGGCCGGCACTACACGTCGCTCTCGCTCTGGGACACGTTCCGCGCCTGCCATCCGCTGTACACGCTCGTCACGGCGGAGGCCGTGCCGGATTTCGTCGAGACGCTCCTCGCGCAGTACAGGTCGCTCGGCTACCTGCCGGTGATGTCGTACTTCGGCCGGGACCCGCAGAGCATGATCGGCAACCACGCGGTCTCGGTGGTGGTGGACGCCTACCTGAAGGGGTTCGGCGGCTTCGATCCGGAAGAGGCGTTCAAGGCGGTGGACGCGACGCTCTCCGTGGACCAGCCGGAGAAGCGCAAGCAGAACTGGCACTGGCTGGACAAGCTCGGGTACTACCCCTCCGACAAGATCGAGGCGGAAAGCATCTCGCGCACGCTCGAGTGCGGCTTCGACGACTGGTGCGCGCTCCAGATGGCGGAGCGTCTCGGCAAGAAGGACCGCGCGGCGTACTACCGGAAGCGGGCCGAGGGCTACCGGCTCGTGTTCGACAAGGAGACGCGCTTCTTCCGGGGGCGCGACGCGAAGGGGCGCTGGGACAGTCCGTTCGACCCCTGCCAGATCGGGCACGACGGGAAGCGCTACAAGAAGCTCGGCCTGAACAACCCCTACACGGAGGGCAACGCCTGGCAGTACACGTGGCACCTGCTCCAGTCGCCGGAGACGCTGGTGGAGCTGATGGGCGGCGGCGAGGCGACGGTCAGCAAGCTCGACGAGATGTTCGCCACGCGGTCGGAGAAGACGACCGCCCAGGCCGGGAGCGTGTTCGTGGACGTGACGGGCCTGTGGGGGCAGTACGCGCACGGCAACGAGCCGTGCCACCACGTGGCGTGGCTCTACGCGTGCGCGGGGCGGCCGGACCGCGCGGCGGAGCGGCTGCGCGCGATCAGCCGGCGGTTCTACACGGCGGGGCCGGACGGGCTCTGCGGCAACGACGACTGCGGGCAGATGAGCGCGTGGTACCTCTTCGCCTGCTACGGCTTCTATCCGGTGAACCCGTGCGGCGGCGATTTCGTGATCGGCGCGCCGCAGGCGAGGGAGGCGACGCTGGACATGGGCGGCGGGCGGAAGTTCCGCATCGTGGCGAACGGCCTCTCGGAGCGCAACCTCTACGTGAGGTCCGTCCGGCTCAACGGCAAGCCGTACGGCGCGCGCGTCCTGAAGTACGCGGACATCAAGCGCGGCGGCGAGCTGGCGTTCGAGATGGGGGACTCGGCGCGGTAGCCGGCGGGAAAAAGTTTTTTTGGAAAATAAGCAAACAAGGAGCAATCAGACATGAACATGAAGAAACTTCTCGCATGGGGAATCGCCGCGTGCGCGGCGGTCCTGCAGGTCTGGGGGGCGATGCCGGCCGACCGCACGGCGTTCCTCAACATCTCGCAGGTCCATCGCGGCGGCGGCAAGCTGGAGCGCCCGGACAACACGCTCGAGACGTTCAAGTGGTGCTGGGAGAACGGCATGGCCCCCGAGTGCGACTGCCGCCGCACGAAGGACGGCGTTGGGATCATGCTCCACGACAAGAAGCTCAAGCGCACCGCGCGGGGCATCTCCAAGGCGATGGCCAAGAAGCTCGTCTCCGAGGAGCTCACGTGGGACGAGATCAAGGACGTCGACGTGGGCAGCTACCTCTCGCCCGAATACGCACACCACCGCATCCCCACGATCGAGGCCGTGTTCGCCGCCATGAAGGGCCATCCCACGTGGCTCTGCTTCGTGGACGAGAAGGGCGCCGGGCCGAGGTACATCGCGCGGAAGGCGCGCGAGGCCGGCGTGCTCGACCAGGTCCACTACACGGGCCCGAGCTACGAGAAGGCGCTCGAGTGGATGAAGGTGGCGCCGGGCGGAAAGACGCAGATCTGGATCGGCACGTGGCCGCGGCCGGAGCACACCGCCGCGGACACGGAGCGGTTCGAGAAGTTCTTCGAGGGGAAGATGGACGAGATTCGCGCAAACGGCTTCAAGGGGCTTTCCTCGGTCGTCCTCCACACGTACTACGACCCGACGGCGAAGGAGCCGTTCGTGCCGTCCACGCCGTACCTGAAGAAGATCATCGCGGAGTTCCACGCGCACGACATCCCCGTGTTCTCGATTCCCTTCAAGGGCGGCGACACGGAGGAGGTGTACTTCAAGCTCTTCGAGATGGGCTGCGACGGGTACTCCACCGACTACCCGAGCGTGATGGCCTCCGCGATCCGCAAGCTGAAGGCCAAGTACGGCCC
>CAMNLN010000281.1 GCA_946543025.1 uncultured Verrucomicrobiota bacterium | reverse complement strand
AGCGCAGGATGAGCATCGTGCCGTTCAGCGCGCTGCGGCGCACGAAGAGCGTGCCCGTGCCGGACATCCAGCCCAGCGTGTAGTACGCAGGCCGCCCCGCGTCAGGCCCGCCGTACACGCCCGGATTCTTCTCGTGCACCCGGCCGTCCGCCTCCACCACCGCGAGCATGTTCACCGTGGCCTGCTCGCCGGCGGCGACGGAGAGCGTGGGCGTGTTCGTCGCGACCACCGTGAGAAGCGCGTCGCTCGTGCCCTGCCGCGGGCCGAACGCCGTCGCGCCCGCCCCCGACGCCACCGCCAGCGTGCCGCCCGCGAGGACGACGTTCGTTGTGGCCGTCCAGCCGGAACCCCGCGCGATGCGCACCGTGCCGCGGTCCACCTCCAAGGTGCCGGTGGTCGCGGACGTGAAGTTCGTGAAGGTCAAGGAGCCGGCGGCGTTGAACTTGAGGCCCGCCGCCCCGGTCACCTTGAGCGGCACGATATCGTTGTACGCCGTGCCCGTCGCGATCTCCAGCATGGCCGGCGTGGAGCTGTCGACGGTCGTGTAGTTGTTGGGATACTCAGCCGGCGTCCACCCCATGTAGAACCGCCCGATGCTCTGGTCGTAGCCGTTGAGGCTCAGCTTGGACGTGTTGGCGAGGTAGACGCCCGTCCCGCCCATCCTCACCGCATTGCCCTTCGCGAGCACGTTGGCGGCGTGGCAGACGATGGTGGCCTTGTACGATGCGAGCGTCGTCCAGTCGTTCGCGGGCGCCGAGATGTTCAGGGCGCCGCCGTAGTCGACAGCGAGCGTATTGGACAAATGGATGCCCTTGCCTTCGATCCATTCGTTCGCGCCATTCATGCGGAAGCACACCGGCCCGCCCGTCTCGTTCGTGATGCCGCCCGTGAAGTGCACGTTCCCGTGGAAGAAGATTTCAGACTGGCTGGAATTGAGGCCCGTGCCGATGAACGAAACGGGCCCGGCCAGGTAGAGATGCGCGTTCCCGGAACTGTTGATGTAGGCGCCTTCCTGGTTCGTGAGGCCGCTGCGGAGGCGGAGCGGCGTCTCGTTCGTGAGGCTGCCGCCAGCCGGACTGTCCGTCATGAAGCGCGGCTGCCCGCCCCACGTCGTCGTGAAGCGGCTCGGCGCGCCGAGGCCCTTCATGTCGTAGACGTACGGTTGCGTGGCCGTGGTGACGTTCGTCAGCACGAGCGGCGTGAGAAGGCCCGAGTTGTCCGCCCGGAACTGGACGCGCCCGCGGCAGTCGATCGTCAGCGGCGCCAGGGACGCGCGCCCGGTCAGCGGCGCCGTGAGGGAGAGCTGCGTGTTCGTGGCGGCGACGCGCCACGTCTGCGGGAGCGTCCCGATCTCCACCGGCACGTCGAGGACGTGCGTGACGCTCGCAGCCGCCGTGTTCGTGAAGAGGAACCCGCCCGCGCCCACGACGACCTTCGCGTTCGCGTCCGCGCCCGTGAGCGTGAACGCCGCGTTCGTGCAGAACGTGATGCCGTACACGTGCGCCGTGCCGCTCACCGTGGCGGACGCCGTGCCCGCCGAGAAGAACAGCTTCGCCGTGCCCTCCGTGAGGTCGGGCGCCGCGCCGCCTTCCCAGTTGCCGTCCGTCGTGAGCAGGCCGTCGCCCGCCGCGCCCGTCCACACGTACGTGTCGCCCGCCGTCACGGGCGCGCTGTTGAGGACGCGCAGCGCGCCGTTGCCAGCGAGGTGCTCGCCAACTTCCGTGCCGTCGTTCTTCGTGTAGAGGCCCGGCTCCACGTACTCGTCGTCGACGGTGGCGGTGTCCACTTCCAGGACCGCGCCGGAGGCGACGTCGATCTTGCCGGCGTCCTCGAACGCCACGGACACGCCGCTCGGGTTGATGGAGGCGATGGAGACCGTGCCGCCGGACGTGCTCGCCGGGAACTCGAACGTGCCCGTGCCCTTCGCGACGAGCTTCGAGAGTCCCTTGTGCACGGCGTTCGTCTCGAAGCGGAAGTAGCCGCTGTTCACCGTGATGGAGCCCGTCGAGGTCCCGGAGCGTCCGTTGTAGGTGAACCGCTTGCCGGACGCGGACGCGTACGAGAGCGACGCCTTGCCGTTGAGGTTGCCGTACCACGTGACGTTGTCGCTCTGGTTCAGGATCGAAAGCGTGGCCGGGTCCGCCGAAGTGACGTAGGTGGCCGACTCGTTGGCGAGGTCGGCGGCGGCGATTATCCGTCCGCAACGCTGGTTCCACCCCTGGAGGTCGACCTTGCCGAAGTGACGGTAGCTCACGCCGAAATAGACGTAGAGCGACTCGGCGAGCGCGTTCTCCTTGCCGAAGAATATCGTATGGCCGATCGCCTGGATGCCGTTGATCTTCTCCACGTCGCTTTCGATGTAGAGGTTCCCGCCATCAGCCTGGAGGTTCCCGCCATTCCTTACGGACGTGACGCCGCCGCGCAGCTTCATGCCGCCCTGGCAGTACATCGTGGGGGCGTTGTTCGTGATCGGGCCGGTCACGATGGCGTTTCCGTAGAGGCGGCCGCCGCGCCAGAAGATCGGTCCGGCGAACGTCACGCCGGCCGCGGGCATCACGCCGTTGTTCGGGCCCACGTTCGCGTCGATGAAGTTGCGGTACGTGGCGTTCTCCGGATTGAACTTGCACTGGTACGCATCCGTGCCGGTGGCGTTCAACTGCGGCACGACGAGGTTGATGCGCGCCACGTCGCCGACGGCGGCCGGGGAGGAGACGTTCACGGCGTGGTTCGTGAAGCAGAACTGGCCGGTGAAGCCGGTGGCGTTGCCGTTGAGCGTCATCTTCACGTCGGTTCGCGCAGGGCTCACGACGGCGAAGTTGCCGCCGCCCGTGAGCGTGCCGGTGAACGTGCGCGGCGTGGTGAGGCCGGAGAACGTAAGCGTGGCGCCGGCGGCGATGTCGATGTCGGCGGACACGTAGTCGGCCACGTTGGCCTCGGTCACCGTGGTGTTCGCGGTGATGGAGATGGCGGAAGCGGATGTCACGACGAGCGTCAGCAGACCAAGCGTCAGCACTCTCTTCTTCATGGGAACAATCCTCCTAAAGGGATGAAAGATGCCTATATCTTACCATCTTCCCTCCCCTTCATGTCAATCGCAAGTTTTAAATGTCTGTTTTGCGAAGCGTCAACGCCGCAGTCGCGGGCAGAGACTCAGTAGCCCAGATCCTCGTCCACGAGGAGCACCTGGACGTCCGTACGCGAGGGACGGCGGTCCATCACCACCGTCACGCTGCAGATGCGGTCGGGAGACGAGCAGTCCGCGCAGACGCCCGTCGCCGCGCACGGCGTCTTCTTGTTCAGCCGGCGGCAGTTCGGCGGGCACGCCTCGCGCTTGATGCGGTCGATGGCGGCGTCGATGCCGCCGTCCACGATCTTGTTGCGGCCCACCACGAACACCACGCGCTTCGGACCGAAGATCGACGCCGCCACGCGGTTGCCGTTGCCGTCGACGTTCACGAGCCGTCCGTCGGCGGTCAATGCGTTCGCGCTCGTCAGGAAGAGGTCGCACGTCAGCTCGTGCCGCATCACGTCCATCTTCTCGGCAGGACTCCACTTCGGGTCGCCGTGCCGCCAGATCTCCTTGCCGGCGGCCGCCAGCGTCTCGGCGAGGCCGAGCGCCGCAACCGTCATGCTGCCGCCGAAGCCGACGCTCCGCGCGTCGGCGGCGAGTTCCGTCACGCGCGCGGCGGCCGCCGCGCCCGTCGCGAAGCATTCCGCGGAAAATCCCCGGCGGCGAAGCGCCGCCGCGACCTCTTCGAGCCGATTCGTCATGTTCATTCTCCTAGCAGCATGTCTGAAAGCGGCTGAAGCGGACGCCCGCGCAGGAACGAACCGCCGTCCATCTCCCGCGCGCCCTCGGGCTTGAGCGAGGCGAGCAGCAGCGCGCTGTCGCCCGTTCGGACGATGGGACCGCGCTCCGTCACCTTCAGCACCGTCCCCGGCAATTCGCTTCGCCAGACGGGGTTGACCTGGTCTGCCTTCAGGAACTCCACGTCGGTAACGACGACGCGCCCGGACGAGCCCCTTTTGCGGAAGCGGGCGGGAAGGAACGTGTAGCAGCCGGGCCAAGGCGTGTAGGCGCGCAGGAGGCGTTCGATCTCCTGCGAGCGTTTTTTCCAGTTGATGAGGCCGTCGGTCTTGCGGATCTTGTGGGCGTAGGTCGCCTTGGCGTCCTCCTGCTCGGTGGGCGGCGGCAGGTTCTTCGCGGCCATGAGCTTGAGCGTCTTGGCGAGCGTCACGCCGCCGCAGATGGCGAGCTTGTCCATCAGGGTCTCGCCCGTGTCGTCGGAGTAGATCGGCTCGATCTGCTTCATGAGGACCGGCCCGTCGTCCATGCCCATGCCCATCTTGATGATGGAGACGCCGGTCAGCTCGTCGCCGGCCAGGAGCGCCGCCGTGACGGGCGCGGCGCCGCGATACTTGGGAAGAAGCGAGAAATGGCAGTTGACGCAGCCGAGCGGCGGGAGCGTGAGCAGCTCCTCCTTGAGGAACTGGCCGAAGGCGACGACGGCGATGACGTCCGGCTTCCACGCGCGGATCTGCTCCAGCGCCTCCGGGGCGTTGACGTTTTCGGGCGTGATGCAGGCCGTGATTCCGCGTTCGCGCGCGTACGCGCGGCACGGACACGGCGTCAGGTCGCGTCCGCGCCCGGCCGGGCGGTCTGGCTGCGTGACGACGCCGACAACCTGAAGACCGGGCAGCCGAAGTATCGCCCTGAGGCACGTGGCCGAGGCGGAAGACGATCCCATGAACACGATTCGCATGGCGAAGATTCTACCACA
>CAMNLN010000280.1 GCA_946543025.1 uncultured Verrucomicrobiota bacterium | reverse complement strand
AAGGTTTGGTATCATGAAGGGCCAAGGACGAAAACGATGGACAACTTCGAGCAACAGATCAACAAGGCGTACAGGCGCTTCGCGTCGGTCGCGCAAAGCTACTACTATACCTTTTCGCGCCCCTCCGTCACGGTGGGGGGGACGCCGAGCGCCATCTTCCTTGGCAACCACTCTTCGGGCAAGTCTTCGCTCGTGAATTGGATTCTCGGCGGTCCGTCTGTGCAGGATACGGGCGTGGCGCCGACGGACGACGGCTTCACCGTAATCATGTACGGCGAACAGGAGGAAGACGTCGTCGGCCCCGCCGCCCTCGCCCGCCTCCCCGAAGAATTCCGAAGCCTGGAACCGCTCGGCCCGGCGTTCCTCCAGCACCTCAAGGTCAAGGTGCGCAACCGCGCGATCCTGAAGCGCGCCACTTTCGTTGACAGCCCCGGCATGATCGATTCCGCCGACGCGGCGGCCCCGCGCGACTACGACTTCAACGGCGCGGTGACGCGGCTCGCGCGGCTCTGCGACATCGTCTTCTTCCTCTTCGACCCGGAGAAGCCCGGCACGACCGGCGAGACGGTCAACGTGTTCGCCAGCTGCCTCAAGGGCGTCGAGTTCAAGCTCCGCGTGCTTCTGAACAAGTGCGACGCCTTCACGAGCATGTACGACTTCGCCCGCGCCTACGGCACGCTGTGCTGGAACCTCTCCCGCGTCCTGCGCACGAAAGACCTCCCGAAGATTTTCACCACGTATTCGGGCGTGGAGCGCGCGCCTGCCGCGAACATGGATTTCTCGGACTTCAACCGCCACCGCGCCGAACTGACGGCCTCGTTCGACGCGCTCGGCGCGCGCCGCACGGACAGCGTCTTCGCCGCCGCCTACAACGACTTCGCTTGCCTCTCCATGCGCATGCGCGTGGTGGACAACGCGGCGGGCAAGATCCGAAAGCTGTCCGCGCGCCACCTGCTGGCCGGCAGCGCGACGGCCGTGCTGACGGGCGGGCTGGCTGCGCTCGCGCTCGCATCCGCCCTGGACGCCAGCCTGTTCGTGTTCTCGGCCAGGGGCCTGATGGCGTGGATCGCGGGCGGCACCGTCGCCGCGCTCGTTTGCCTGGCGTCTTCCGTCCTGTGCCGCACATCCGTCCGCAAGCTCCGGTCCGCCCTCGCGCAGAAGGTTGACGATATCTTCGTCGAGGAACACCGCAGCCAGACCGCGATCGGCACCTTTGACGACCTCAGCCAACGCTGGAACGGCATCCGCGCCGAGACGGCGGACATCATCGACCACGCGCCGCTCGCGCTCCCCTTCTTCGCAAAGCGTTGGCGCGCGGCCATCGACAAGGTGGCGTCCGGACTGCTCCCCGCCCTCACTTCGCAAGCTTGATCTCGATCGGCACGAATGCGTCGGGATCCTTCGCCCGGGAGAGTATCTTGCTCGCATAGGCGTCGCTGTAGAAACGCCCGTCCGCCGTACGGTCACGCCGGGCGTTGTAGCGCCGCAAGGCGTCCGGCCACCCGTCAAAGAATCCGGTCGGACGCAGACGCGCCGCCTTGCCGGACTTGCCGAACCCCTTGCGCGCAAGGAACATGATCGCCGCGCGCACGTTGGCGTCGACCGTCCCCTCGTTGCGCTTGGCGGGCTTCTTGAGGCCAAGGTCCGTCTTGGCCTCGTCCCAATCGCCCGGCACGTTCACCTGCAACGGGTCCACGCGCCAGGCGGCGAGCGAGGCGGGGCCGTTGCCGCCGCTTTCTTCGATCATGTGCGCCTTCACCATCGCCGGCGTCAACGACGCAGTTTTCGCCGCCTGCGCGGCCGTGCCGCCAATCCAATCGGCCTTATGGGCATTGAAATCGGACGTCAGCCTGAGGATGAGCGCGTCGTGCGCCTGGTAGCGGTCGTCCTCGAACCCGCGGAACACAGGCAGCGGCATCGTCTTGCGCGCCTCGGCGCGCGGGACGATCTTGCGCTCAGACTCGGGTACGGCGGCCGCGTAGGCGCTGCCGCCGAAGATGCGGCGGTAGCAGGCCTCGATCTGCCGAATGACGGCCATGTCCGCCTTGTCGAGGAAGCGGCGGTCGATCTGCATCTCGCCCCAGCGGTCGAACAGGAACGAGTTCTTGCCGGCGTCGAGGCGGAATCGGCACGCCGCCGTGGAGGCCGGCACCTCGGCGACGCCCCGCGCCGCCAGCGCACGGCGGTGAGCCTCCTGTCGCGCCGAGACGCGCACGAAGATGTCCGCCGCCTTGATGCCCAGGCCGACGATCTCGGCCATGTCGTCGGGCGAGAGCTTGATGTCCTCGAACGACGGCAGTTGCACGCCCTTCGACCAGCCGTTCTCAAGGTAGGGATGAAGGCGCAACGCATTTATGTTCTTGGCGATCAGGTCGAGATCGAAGCGCGGCGCGTTCGTGATTCCCAGCGTCGCCACCGCCGTCTTGCGCAATTCCTCCAGCGGCTGCAAGTCCGCCGCCGTGACGCGCGGCGGGGGAGTCCGAGCCGGAGCGGCGTTCCCCGCCGCCATCGCCATCAGTGGAAACGACGCCGCCAACAACATGGCATTTGCAAATTTCATCTTTTTCTTGGACATGCCGTCAGTATAGCACATGCGTTCTTTCGCCTCCAGCCCTTTCCCTAAACCAGTCCTTTCCCTAAAGGGAAATCGACGCGGCCGGCCCTCATCCTGCTAGAGCTGGGCCACCTGGAACGCCTGGACATCCAACGGCTCGGCCATGTCGATGATCTCCAGCACGATTTCGCTCTCGTCCGCCAGCCCCTTCTCCTGCCGTACCGAGACGTCGCGCCGGTGCCCGTACTGCCACAGCCCGCCGCCCAGCAACAAGACAAGCGCGGCGGCGGCGGCCAGCACACGCGCGCGCCGCTTACGACGGCGCGAGGACGCCTCGAAGCGGATCGCCGCACGAATCCGCGCGTCGGCGAACGCCGACGGCTCCGCGTCAAGCGCTTCACGCAACATCGTTTCAATTTTCCTGTCCATGGCAATCCTCCGCTTTCAGCTTTTAGCCTTCTGAGACTGTTGCAAAACCTCGGCGTTCTGGTAGGGCTGGCGTTCCATCGCCAGCCGCGGACGGCGGTGGAACGCCGTCCCTACCTTGTTTTGCAACTGTCTCTTTTAACTCTCCGACCGCTTCCCGCAACTTCTTGACGGCCAGGTTCATCCGTCCCAGTACCGTTCCGAGCGGCAGTCCCAGCATCCGGGCGATTTCGCGGAACTCCAGCTCGCCGTGGATCCGCAGCAGCACGACCTCCTTCAGACGCGCCGAAAGGCCGTCCACCGCCCGCCGCAGGATGGATTGGCGCTCCGCCGCCTCCATTCGGGCCAAGGCCGAGACGGCCGCTCCGTCCGCCACCTGCTCGACGCGCGTCTCGGCGTCCGCCTCGTCGGACAACGGCTCGTCGAGGATCGGCGTCGCCACATGTTTCCGCGCGCGGTCCGCCGCCGCATTGCGCACGATGCGCCAGAGCCACGCCTTGAAACCGCCCGCCGAGTAGCCGCCGACGCCCCGAATGACCTTGAGCCAGACCTCCTGATACAGGTCCTCGGCCTCGGCACGGTCCGGCGCCGTCCGGAGAAGCCACGCGTAGACGGGCTTCCGGTAACGCCCGAACAGCGCCTCCATCGCCGTGCCGTCGCCGGCCTTGAAGGCGCCGATCAGGTCGTCGTCGCTCCGCATGTCGGCGGGCGGCGTCACGCGTTTAGCCCTGGTTGTCGGCCGCAAACGGCTTGTTGCGGGGGGCGCTTCCGTCCGGCGGCGGAACGGGGCGTTCGCGGCCCGGTCCCATGCCCTGACGCATCCGGCCGCGCTCGCGGCCGCGCTCGAGGATGAACTCGCGCGCCTTCTCCAGCTGCTCGGACGAGAGGTTGTCCCGCAGCACGACGAGGGCCCGCACCGAGAGGCGCCCCTGCTCCGCGCGGAGCTTCGCCACCTCGTCGATCTTGTCCATCGCCGTCTTGGGGTCGCTGGCCTTGTCCTTGAGAAGCCCGCGCATCAGTTGCGCCTGCTCGCGCGAGATCTCGCGGATTTTCTTTTCCAGCACGTCGCCCTGCTCCTTGAGCGGCTTGAGCTCGGCAAGCAGCTTCGTGCAGAGGGCTCCGTCCGTCACGCCGATCTTCTCCAGGCTCGCCTTGTCGGCCAGCATCCGCGGGACCCAGGCGCCCGCCGCGTGCATCATCGGCCCGTGCATCTGCCGCTCGCCCGCAGCCGGGCGCTCGCCACGATGCTTGCCACCGCGACGGGGCTTGTCCTGCGCCAGGACGCAAACGGTCGCCAGCGCCGCCACAATCACTATTCCGAGTTTCTTCATGTCTGATTTCTCCTTTGGAGTTGTTGTTGACAGGAGGGTAAACGGACGAGACCGGAACTTATTGCGTGGCGCGCGAAAAAAAATTCAAGCAGTTCCGAAAATCTCCCGGTAGAACGGCGCCCAGTAGGAGATGACCTGCGTGGCGCCGGCGCGGAAGATGGCGTAGAGGGACTCGCGCGCCGTCGCGTAGAGGTCGCAGTAGCCTTTCTCCGCCGCCGCGTGGATCATCGAATACTCGCCGGAGACGTTGTACGCCATCACGGGCAGGAGCGAGCGGGCGGCGACCTCGCGGATGAGGTCGAGGTAGAAGAGCGCGGGCTTGACCATCAGCGCGTCCGCGCCCTCCGCCTCGTCGAGGAGCGACTCGCGGATCGCGGTCCTCGGGTCGCGGAAGCTGGCCTGATAGCCCTGCCGATCGCCCTGCGAGGGCGCGGAGTTCTCCGCGTCGCGGAACGGACCGTACATCTGCGAGGCGAACTTGG
>CAMNLN010000279.1 GCA_946543025.1 uncultured Verrucomicrobiota bacterium | reverse complement strand
CGGCGGTTGCGCGGCGGACGAGGGCTGTGGTAGAATTGGGGCATGAGAAAGCAACTGCTAGGCATGTGCCTCTGCGCGGCGATGGCCGCGTGGGGCGAGGCGTCCGCGTTCAAGGGCGGGCTCTGGAAGGAATTCACGTACGACAAGCCGTCCAAGGCCCCTGTCTTCTTTTGCGGCACGAGCCGCAGCGCGGACGCGTGCGCGCCCGACTACTGCATCTACCTCGACATCTGGTACGACGACGGCACGCCCGTGTGGGGCGTGCGGGCGGAATGGACGCAAGGTACGCACGATTGGGAGCGGACGGCCGGCGCGTTCGTGCCGCAGAGGCCGATCAAGAAGATCCAGATGTTCGCGTTCCTGCGCAAGGGGACGGGCCGCGCCGAGTTCAAGGACCTCGCGCTCGAGCGGCGCGAGGGAAACGGCGACGTGCTGGGCGTCACGCGCATGACGGGCGCGCCGTACGTGCAGGCCGACCAGCTCACGCTCAAGCTTTTCATCGGGCGGAAGATCGTCACGAAGATCGTGGACGTGCCCGGCGCCGAAAGCCTTGCGACGAATCCCCTGCGGCCGGATGAGGTGGTTGTGTGGCCGTGCGACTCGATGCGCCGCGTGACGCCGCTCACGTTTCCGTCCGCCGCCGACCGCGCGGCGAAAACAGTTTCCATGGAACTCGCGCGCCGTGAGCGCGAGAGTTTCCAGATCCAGGTGACGACGGGCGCGAAGGCCGAGTGGAAGGCGGGCGGCGTGACGCTGCCGGTTCTTCGCAACGCGAAGGGCGAGGCGCTGAGGGGGACCTTCGCCTGGCAGCGCGTGGGGTACGTGGCGCGCGAGCCGGGCTACTTCCCGCATCCCGATGGCGCGCCGCCGATGGAAAAGTGGCTGCCCGATCCTCTTCTGCCGCCCGCGCCGTACCGCGTGCGCGCCGGCTCGACGCAGGGCCTGTGGTTCACCGTCCATGCCGCGCCCGACGCCGTTCCCGGTGAATATGCGGGCGACGTGACGCTTACGGAGGCGGGGCGTCCGCAGGCGACGGTGCGCGTGACGGTGCGCGTACGCGACTTCGCGCAGCCGGAGACGTTCGGCATGCCGACGGCCTTCTGCGTGATGGACGGCTTCACGCGCCACCAGTATCCTGACCGCTACGAAGAGATGCGCCGCCAGAGCTGGGATGTGATGCTCGACCATCGGCTCAACCCGGACGACATCTCGCGCACCTCGCCGCCGCCGATCGCCGACCTGCTCCACGCCCGCGCGCGCGGCATGAACCGCTTCAACGTCCTCAATATCGTGCCGCCGTCGAAGGATCCGCGCGCGCTCTGGGTGTGTTACGTGCCGCCCGCCGCCACCGAGGATCCCGCGTTCTATCCGGCGTTCAAGGCGCGGCTCGATCCGTACGTGGCCGAGCTGCGCAAGCACGGCCTTGAGAAGTTCGCCTACCTCTACGGGTTCGACGAGCGGCAGAAGGAATACTACAAGGGCATCGACGACCTCTGGCGCAAGCTGAAGGCGGACTTCCCCGACATCCCCGTGATGACGACCGCGATGATGTACCGCGACATGGCGAAGGACCCCACCAATCCGCCGCCGTACACGCTCACGACGGACTGGTACTGTCCGCTCACGAGCGTCTACAAGCCCGAGCTCTCGGAGAAGCTGCGCAAGCTGGGCAAGCAGGTGTGGTGGTATACGTGCTGCGGGCCGACATATCCCTACGCGAACATGGCCTCGCTCGAATATCCGTGGATCGAAGGGCGCATCCTCGGCTGGATGACGCACCTCTACCGGGCGGACGGCCTGCTCTTCTGGCATGTCAACTACTGGCACGGCAATCCGTGCCTTGACGAAAGCGACACGTTTTTCCCAGAATGGCACACGTACAGCGGCCTCCACATGCCGGGCGACGGCATCTTCCTTTATCCCGGCAAGCAGCATGTCCTGCCTTCGATCCGCCTCGCGCAGGTGCGTGACGGCGTGGAGGACTACGAACGGCTTCAGCTCGCGGCGGCGAAAGCGGGCACGGCGGCGGCTGATGCCGAAAGCCGCAAGCTGATCGAGTCGATGACGAAGTTCTCGCGCGACCCGGCGGCGCTTCGCTCGGCCCGCGCGCGGCTCGCGGATGTCATCGAGGGCACGGCACGCTGACGCTCATTCGGCGAACACGTAGAAGGTGCCGATGCGCGGGGTGAGGGCCTTGACGATGGGGGAGAGCTTTGTGACGGGCGTGCTGGCGGGCGCGTAGACGAATGCGACCGTCACCTTGTCGCCCTGATCGCCCGTCTGCGCGAGGCAGGCGGGAAGTTCCGACCAGTCGGCAACCGTGCGCGTCCTCGGCTTGAGGACGGGGTCGAGCCCGTCGCCGCTCCAGTCCTCCTCCACGAAGGTGAAGGTGCGCGAGCCGTCGGCCGCGAGGCGGATCTCGAATGGCTGGAAGAGGCGGCCGGGCCGGTTGCGCCAGGCGGGATCGGGTAGAAAAGCCCTGTAGAAGAACTGGTCCTTTGCCGTGCCGTTCATCTTGAGGCCGTTGCCATCGAGCATCTCGAACGCCTTGGCGATCTCAATCGCGCGCGCGACGGTGACGGAATCGTCGAACGAGGGGGTGACAAAAAGGTCGCTGCCAGGCACGGCGTCGGTCTGAAGGGATTGGAGGACTTCCGCGACATTTGTGGCGGAGATCACGGGGGCGCGTACCTTTACGCGCGAGGTGCCGTCCCATGCCAGCCTCATTTCCAGCAACGTGCCGGTTGGAAATGCTTTTCCGGCGATGAATCGGCCGTAGGTGGTGGACTGGTCGAGACGCCCGTTCAGCTGGAGGAGGGAGGGCCCGTGGCTGTAGAGCGCGAAGACGGCGCAGGGGATGTTCGTGGCGGCGACGGGGCGGTTGGCGGCATCGCGCAGGCCGCCCGTGTAGGCGAGCGGTTCCGAGAGAACGGCACCTTCTTCCTTTTCCTGCTTGTCGGTCAGGAGGTTTGCGAGCGGGATTGGGGCGGCGTCGGACCCGCCATAGGGCGTGGCGGTGAGGACGAGATGTTCGCCCTGGGGCCAGAAGCGGGCAAGGAACGGATCGTATGCGACGCCTTGCGGGACGCCGATCGACTCGACGGCGGCGGCGATCGCGGCGGGAGAGGCCACCGTCACGGCGAAGGATTCATAGGCGCGGTCCGAAAGCGGGCCGATCGCGAAGAACTCGACGGGCTCCGTGACGCTGATCCCTGTGGCTTCGACGAGGAACGTGACCGTTCGTCCGGCGCGGTCCGCCACGACGCCGTCGGGAGCCTTGCGCTCGGCCTTCCAGCGGGCGATTTCGTTCGTGCGCACGGGCGACCATTCCCCAGGCGCGCCCGCCGCTTGCGCGGTCGTCGCGCACAGCGCGGCCGTCACAAAGGTCAAAGAGCTGAAAATCAAGGACGTGATACTTTTCATGGCTTGTTCTGCCCGAGTTTTTCGTTAGACGTCGATCCGAATGATTTTGCGGATGATCAGCCAGCCGACGGTGACGAGGGCGACGACCACGCCGATGCAGCAGATGCCCTTCAGCGAAAAGACGAACGGACGCATCACGTCGGGCTTGAGGACGAGCATGGCGATTCCGAGGAGGAACGGCATCGCGGAGACGATCATGCCCTGCATGCGTCCCTGCGCGGTGAGCGTGCGGACGCGCCGCTCGATTCGCATGCGGCTGCGGATTGTCTCGGAAATGCGGTCGAAGATTTCGGTGAGGTTGCCGCCCGTGCGGCGGGCGATGTCGATTGCGGTACAAACGAGCGTGAGGTCGTCCGAGGCGACGCGGCGATCGAGGGAGGCGAGGGCGTCTTCGAAGCTCATGCCCACGCGCAGCTGCTGGAGGAGGACGCTGAATTCCTGCGCGATCGGCTTTTCGCCGCTCTCCACCACGCTCTCGAACGCCTGGTTGATCGAGAAGCCGGCGCGCAGAGCGTTGGACATCGTACCCAGGGCGGTGACGAGCTGCTCGTTGAACTTGAGGCGGCGGCGCTCGCGCAAGAAGCGCACGTAACGAGCGGGAAGGGTGAACGTGAAAAGTCCGGCGCCGAGGCCGAGCGCAACGCCGACGACGGTCGAGAGGGCGCTCGAGAGGCTGAAGAGAGGGATGAAGAAGAGAAAGAACGCGGCGAGGGCGGCGAGGCGACCGAGGCGGGCGATCTTGGCCGGGGAGATGAACATGAAGACATCCTCGAACGCGCGGCTCGTCTCGGTGCCCATCGCGGAGGCGTAATTTCCCGCCCCTTCGTCGACGGCGTCGACGAACAGCCAGGCAAAGCCGAAGAAGGTAAGGCCGACGGCGGAGACGGCCGACCAAAAGAGAATCATGTCGGGCGGAAGCGTCATACGTTCTCTCCGACGATCTCAAGGTGGACTTCGCGATTAAGGTTGGGGTCGAACATCGCCGGGTCGAGCCGCAGACCGCGGCTCTTGAGGTGTTCATAGAACGTTGGCACGGCACCTGTGGGGCGGAAGACGCCCTGCACGCGGCCGTGCTCGTCCACGCCGCTCTGGCGGAAGGTGAAGATGTCTTGCATCACCACGGTCTGGTCTTGGAGGCCGGTGACCTCGGAGATGGCGACGACCTTGCGGCTGCCGTCGGAGAGGCGGGACTCGTGGATGATGATGTCGACGGCGGAGGCGATCTGCTCGCGGATGGCGCGGGACGGGAGTTCCATGCCGCTCATCAGAACCATCGTCTCGAGGCGGGAGATGACGTCGCGCGGCGAGTTGGCGTGGACTGTCGTGAGCGAGCCGTCGTGGCCGGTGTTCATGGCCTGGAGCATGTCGAGCGCCTCGCCGCCGCGGCATTCGCCCACGATGATGCGGT
>CAMNLN010000278.1 GCA_946543025.1 uncultured Verrucomicrobiota bacterium | reverse complement strand
CGAAAAATCGGTTTATCTTTTTTCCCCTTGCGTGCGGCGGCGCGTTTTGGTATACTACGCGCCGTTTTCACACGAAGTGAGGAATTAAAGAAATGGTCAAGATCAGAATGCGTCGCACCGGTTGCAAGAACCACGCGACCTACCGTATCGTCGCGGCGGACGAGCGTTCGCCCCGTGACGGCAAGTTCCTGGAGATCCTCGGCTGGTACGACACGGCCATGAAGGAAAACAACTTCCAGCTCAACCTGGAGCGCGTGGAGGACTGGCTGAAGCGCGGCGCCAAGCCGTCCGAGACGGTGGCGTCGCTCATCCGCAGGGCGCGTAACCCGCAGCTGAAGCCCCACCACGCCAACAAGGTCGCCAAGCAGCAGAAGAAGGCCAAGAAGGCTTAAGGAGGCGGACAATGGGTATCAAGATTCTGGACAAGATCAACGCGGAACAGACGGCAAAGCTTGCCGAAAAGAAGTTTCCCGAATTCCGCGCGGGCGACATCGTGCGCGTGTCCGTGCGCATCAAGGAAGGCGAGAAGACGCGCGTGCAGGACTTCGAGGGCAAGGTCCTCGCGGTCGACAACGGGCGCAAGAACGCCTCCGGCAACTTCACGGTCTCGCGCGACAGCTACGGCGTGCGCGTGGAGAAGCTGTTCCCGTTCAACAGCCCGGCGGTCGAGAAGATCGTCGTGGTGAAGAAGGGCACGGCCCGCCGCGCGAAGCTCTACACCGAGCGCACGTTCTGCAGCCACAAGGCCGTCCGCAAGCTCGTCAAGAAGTAATGCGGATCGACATCATCACCGTCTTCCCCGAAATGTTCCGGGGATTTCTGGGCGAGAGCATTCTTTCCCGCGCGGCTCGCGCGGGAAAGGTGTTTTTACGGACGGTGGACCTGCGCGACTTCGCGCGGGACCGTCGGCGGACGGTGGACGACAAGCCGTATTCGGGCGGTCCCGGCATGCTGATGAAGCCGGACGTCTGGTACGACGCGATCGAAAGCGTGCGCACCGAGGGCGCGCGCGTGATCCTCACGACGCCCGCCGGCGAGCGGTATACGCAGCGCACGGCCGAGGCGTTCGCTTCGTGCGAACACCTCGTCTTCCTGTGCGGACACTACGAGGGCATCGACGAGCGGGTGCGGCGGCTCGTGACGGACGAGGTGTCGATGGGCGACTTCGTGCTGACGGGCGGCGAGATCCCCGTGGCGGCGATGGTCGATTCCGTCGTGCGCCTCTTGCCGGGCGTGCTGGGCGGGGGCGCGGCGGCCACGGCCAACGAGTCGTTCGGCGCGGACGGCCTCCTCGAGGCGCCGCAGTACACGCGCCCGCCCGTCTACCGGGGGATGGCCGTGCCGCAGGTGCTGGCGGACGGCGACCACGCCGCGACGGCGAGCTGGCGCAAGCGGCAGGCGATCGACCTGACGGAGCGTCGCCGCCCCGACCTGCTCGCGCAGGGCGGCACCTACGCCATCGGCGATTGAGAAAAGGAGAAAGAAAATGTCCATGCATCTCCGCGCGTTCCGTTGTTTTGCCGTGGCGGCATTTTCGCTGGCGGCCGTGGCGGAGACGCCGACGGATCGCGTCATCCGCCGCCTGGAGGCAGTCAACGTGGAGAACGTGCGCCTCGCGTGGGCCGACATGTGCGCGCGCTGGCCTGACCGCTTCGAGAAGGATCCCGACTGGCTGCGCACGTTCGAGACGCGCCGCCAGCGCCTGCTCGACTCGATCAAGGGCGACTGGGGCCCGTTCTACGGCGAACCGGCGCCGGTGGCGGGCGGCCAGAAGTTCCTCGACGAACTTCGCGCGCATCTGCTCGCCAACCCGCTTCTCGACGGCGACAAGATTCTCGCGATCCGCCGCCGGCAGTCCAACCTCGGCCTCCACAACAACTGGAAGCAGCCGCGCGACGTCTTCGGCGGCTGCACGAACGAGCTGGGCGTCCTTTCCGACCTGCGCGGCACACCGAAGTTCGCCGTCCTGGACGCCACGGCGGCAAACGGCTACATCGGCGAGGTGTGCCTGCGGTGGGACGCGAAGAAGGTCATGTACACGCGGCGTACGGACAAGGTGGACCATCCGCCGAGAATTGATTGGAACCGCGGGAAGTCGCGTAGCAACCGCGCCGTCGAGGCAATCGATCGCGTGGTGGAGCTGGACCTCGGCGCGCGCGGCGCGCGCCCGGCGGAGATACCCCTTATCCCCGACTCCGACGTGAACTGCTACGCGGGCTGCTACCTGCCGGACGGCGCGATCCTCTTCCTCTCCGACGCCTCGATGGTGGGCGTGCCGTGCGTCGTGGGGTCGAGCTGGGTGGCCAGCATCTACCGCCGCGAGCCGGACGGCGCGATTCGTCGCCTCACGTTCGACCAGGACAACAACTGGTGCGTGAACCTCATGCCCGATGGCCGCGTCATGTTCCTCCACTGGGAGTACGCCGACATCACCCACTACGTGGCGCGCATCCTCTTCACCATGAACCCCGACGGCACCGTGCAGCGCGCCTGGTACGGCAGCAACTCCTACTGGCCGAACGCGCTCTTCAACGCGCGCCCGTGCCCCGACGCGCCCGACATGTTCACCGCCGTCGTCACCGGCCACCACGGCCAGCCGCGCTACGGCGAGCTCGTCCTCTTCGATACGCAAAAGGGTCGCAAGGAGGCGAAGGGCGTGGTGCAGCGCTTCACGGAACGCGGCAAGCCCGTGAAGCCGATCGTGCGCGACCGCGTGGCCGACTACTCGTGGCCGAAGTTCTGCCATCCGTACCCGCTCTCGAAGGATTACGTGGTCGTCGCGGCGCGTCCCACGGAGAAGGACGGCTGGGGACTCTACCTCGCGGACGTCTTCGACAACCTCACGCCGATCGCCGAGGAGGCGGACTTCACCTACTTCGAGCCGATTCCCCTCCAGCCTGTTCCAAAGCCGCCGGCCATCGCCTCGAAGATCGACCCTGCCGCGACGACCGGCCGCGTGAAGGTGACGGACATCTACGACGGGCCGGGCCTGCGCGGCGTGCCGCGCGGAACGATCAAGGAGATCCGCGTCTTCACCTACTCCTTCGCCTACCGCTGGATGGGCGGCGAGACCGACCACCACGGCCTCGACGGTCCGTGGGACATCAAGCGCATCCTCGGCACCGTGCCCGTGGAGGCCGACGGCAGCGCCTACTTTACCGTCCCCGCCAACCTGCCCATCGCGTTCCAGCCGCTCGATGCCGACGGACGCGCCGTGCAGCTCATGCGCTCCTGGACGAACGTCATGCCCGGCGAGCTGGCCTCGTGCAGCGGCTGCCACGAGGAGAACGAGGCGAGCGCCGGTCCGAACCGCCGCTTGATCGCAATGGAGAAGGCGCCTTCCGAAATCAAGCCGTGGTACGGGCCCGAGCGCGGCTTCGACTTCCGCCGCGAGGTCCAGCCGGTCCTCGACCGCTCCTGCGTCTCGTGCCACGACGGGAAGGGGAACTCCACCAACCTCCTCGACGTGATCGAGCCGGGGCTCGTCCGCAAGCCCGACCTCCGCGACCGGCCCGACGTCTGCATCAAGACAAAGATGACCTACTACCTCAACGACGGCCTGTTCCCGCCCGCGTACATGGCGCTCTGCTCCTACGTGCGCAATGCCACGCAGGAAGGCGACAACGCCCTGCCCGTGCCCGGCGAGACGGCGGCGGACACCACCGCGCTCGTGCAGATGCTGGAGGCGGGCCATCACGGCGTGCGCCTCGACGCCGAGTCGTGGGACCGCATCAACACTTGGATCGACCTGAACCGCATGGGCCACGGCACGTGGAGCGAGACGGTTGGCACCAACCGCGTCGCCCACTTTGCCGCCCGCCGCGCCGATCTCCAGAAGCGCTACGCGAACCTCGCGGAAGACCACGAGAAGACCTACGGCCGCGCCGTCATCAAGTCGCCCGCGCTGCCGCGCGCCGCCGCCGCGCCGCGTCCCGACGCGCGCGCCACGGCCGCGGCGCCCGACGGCGGCGCGCTACCCGCGAAGACCGTTGCCACACGCATGCTGGACCTCGGGGACGGCGTGACAATCGCGCTCGCGCGCATCCCGGCGGGCGTTCTGACGGACGCCTCCGGCGGCAAGACGACCTTCGGCAAGGCGTACTGGATGTCCGCGGACGAGATCACGAACGAGCAGTACCGTCGCCTCGTGCCGACGCACGACAGCAAGCTCGAGCGCGGCGAGTTCATGCAGTTCACCGAACAGGAGCGCGGCTATCCGCTCAACCTGCCGGACCAGCCGGTCGTGCGCGTCTCGTGCGACGAAGCGGCCGCGTTCTGTGCCGAGCTGTCGCGCCGCACGGGCGCGAAGGTGCGTCTCCCTACCGGCGGCGAATGGGAATGGGCCGCGCGCGCCGGCGCCGCCACGCCGCTCTGGTATGGCGACCTCGACGCCGACTTCTCGAAGGTCGCGAACCTGGCCGACGTCACGTTCCGCCGCCAGGACCGCTTCCGCGCGAACGTGCCCGGCATGGCGGTGCCGCCGTGGCGTCCGGCGGACGTGCGCCATGACGACGGCTATCGCGTCTCCGCGCCCGTCTCCGCCTTCGCGCCGAACGCCTGGGGCCTCCGGAACGTGCACGGGAACGTGTGGGAATGGACGGCAGATCGCGTCGCGCCCTCCGCCTTCGGGCCGCAGGGCGATCCTTCGCCGCGTGCCGTCGCGCGCGGCGGCTCGTGCTGGACGCGCCCGAAGGACGCGACGTTCGCGGCGCGCGTCCTGTATCGCCCCTGGCGCAAGGTGCATGACGTCGGCTTCAGGATCCTGGTGGAAGACTAGCCGAGCCGCATGGCCGCGCCGGTAGGGACGGCGTTCCATCGCCGTCCGCCCCGCGACCGCC
>CAMNLN010000277.1 GCA_946543025.1 uncultured Verrucomicrobiota bacterium | reverse complement strand
AGTTAAGAGTTGAGAACTAGGGGTTGATTGCGGTGACCTTTGCGCCGGGGAGCGCCGCCAGAAGCGCGTTGAGCTTCGGGTCGTCCATCATCTTGCGCTGCTCCTCGGGCGAGAGCTGCGGGCGGGGTTCGGCCTTGGCGGACGGCTTGGCTGCGGCGCCGTTAACGACCTTAAGGCCCTTAGGGCCCGAGGCAGTTGCAAGACCCCGTTCCGGTAGGGTCGGCGTTCCACCGCCGACCGTCGCCGCGGACGGCGGTGGAACGCCGTCCCTACCAGGGTTTGCAACCGCCTCGTCTTTAGGGGCCTCACCGCCATTGACGGCCTGCGGCGCGCGTATGGCACCGCCCCCTTGCGCCGCGAGCGCGCGGACGGCGCGCATCAGTTCCTCGATGCTGGCCACGGTGGCGATCCGCGCGGCGCGAAGAAGGGTCATCTCGATCAGGGTGCGCACGCTGAGCGCGTAGCGCAGCTTGTCCTCCATCGCCGCCAGCTGGTCGGCCACGCGGAAGATGCGCGAGGCGTCGCAGAGCTTCGCTTGTTCGGCAAGCGTCTTCACCTGGTCGGGCGTCGCTTCCAGGCTGGCCGTCTGGCCGCCGAGCGACTGGTAGACGATCAGGTTGCGGAAGTGGCGCAGCAGCTCGCCGGCGAGGCGGCGCATGTTCTTCCCGGCCGAGTCGAACGCCTCCACCGACTGCAGGATCGCCGCCGCGTCGCCCTTCAGAATCGCCCCCGCGAGGTCTTCGAGCGCCTTGCGCGAGACGAGTCCGAACACGCTCAGCGCGTCTTCTTCGGTGATGACGTTCCCCTTGAACGCGATCAGCTGGTCGAGGGAGGAGAGCGCGTCGCGCATGCCGCCCTCCGCGCCGCGCGCGATGGCGAGGAGCGCGTCCTGGTCTGCCGTGATGCCTTCCTTGCCGCAGATGTACTGGAGGCGGGCGGCGATCTGGTGCGTCTGGATGCGCCGCAGGTCGAATCGCTGGCAGCGGCTGACGATCGTCGCCAGCACCTTGTCGCCTTCCGTGGTGGCGAAGACGAACTTCACGTACGGCGGCGGCTCCTCCAACGTCTTCAGGAGCGCGTTCCACGCCGAGGGCGTCAGCATGTGGCATTCGTCGATGATGAAAATCTTGTACTTCGAGGTGGTCGGCTTGAACTGGACGGCCTCGATGATCGGCCGCACGTCCTCCACCTTGTTGTGGCTGGCGGCGTCGAGTTCCGTCACGTCCAGCGAACGCCCGCCGGCGATCTGCCGGCAGTTCTCGCATTCGCCGCACGGCTCCACGCCCTTGGGACTCGTGCAGTTGAGCGCCTTCGCGAAGATGCGCGAAAGCGTCGTCTTGCCGATGCCGCGCGGGCCGACGAACAGGTAGGCGTTCGCGATGCGTCCCGATTCGAGCGCGTTCCTGAGCGTACGCGTCACGTGTTCCTGCCCCACGACGTCGTCGAACGTCATGGGACGGTACTTCAGCGGCAATGCCACGTGGACCTGTTCTGTCTCCTGCATGGGCTGAATTATATCATATCGTTCGACGTTGGGGGCGCCGTGATTCGTCCAAATGTATCGAAACGAGGTGAAGCCGCGCGAATTTCCCGGTCAGTCCTGGCCGTTGAGGAGCAGAAGCTTCACGAGGGACGACATCTTCTTCTCGGGCGTGTTGCCCGCGATGCGGCCCACGAACGCGGGATCGCGCGAGCCGACGCGGTAGAAGACGGCGCGGCCGTCGCGCACGTCGAGGCGCGAGACGCGCGCCTGCGCGCAGAGGACGCGGAACTCGGCGAGCTTGACGAGACGCGTCGCCGCCTTGGGCAGGCGGCCGTAGCGGTCGGCCAGCTCGCTCTTAAGGCGTTTCACGTCGGGCAGGGTGGCCGTCTCGGCGAGGCGTTTGTGGAAGTCCATGCGCTGCGCCTCGTCCTCCACGTAGTCGTAGGGGAGGCAGGCGCCGTCCGTCTCCGCGTCCGCCGAACCGGGCGAGAAGTCGAGGAAGTCGAGGTTGAGCGTCACGTCCACGAGATCCGGCACGTTTTCTCCCTTCAGGCGGGCGATCGTGCGCTGGAGCAGCTGGCAGTAGAGCTGGAAGCCGACGGCGGCGATGTGCCCGCTCTGCTCGCTGCCGAGCAGGTTGCCCGCGCCCCGGATCTCCAGGTCGCGCAAGGCGATGTTGAAGCCCGCGCCGAGGCCGGCGTGCTTCTTGAGCGCGTCGAGGCGTTCGCGCGCCTCGGCATCGACGGAACCCTCCTCGGGCAGGAGGAACCAGGCATAGCCCTGGCGCGAGGAGCGTCCTACGCGGCCGCGCAACTGGTAGAGTTCGGCGAGGCCGAAGGTGTCGGCGCGATCCACGAGGATCGTGTTCGCGCGCGGGATGTCGAGGCCGCTCTCTACGATCGTCGTGCAAAGGAGGATGTCCGCCGCGCCTTTCGCGAAGCGCTGCATCTTGGCGGCGAGGAGCGAGGACGGCATTTGCCCGTGCGCCACCTCGATGCGCGCCTCGGGGACGAGCGCGTGGAGGCGGGCGGCCATCTTGTCGATGGTGAGCACGCGGTTGTGCAGGAAGAAGGCCTGGCCGCCGCGCGCGAGCTCGCGACGGATGGCCGCACGGACGGTGGCGTCGGAATCGCGCGCGACGTGCGTTTCGGTGGCGACGCGCTCGCGCGGGGGTGTGCGCAGGAGCGAGAGGTCGCGCGTGCCGGTCATGGAGAGGTAGAGCGTGCGCGGGATGGGCGTTGCGCTCATCGTCAGCACGTCGGCCGTCGCGCGCAGGCGCTTGAGAAACTCCTTGTGACGGACGCCGAATCGTTGTTCCTCGTCGATGATGATGAGGCCGAGGTCATGGAACTGCACCTTGCTGGAAAGGAGCGCGTGCGTGCCGATGACGATGTCTGTCGCGCCGGAGAGGAGGCGCGCGCGCGTTCCTTTCTTTGCTTCGGCGCTCTGGAATCGGCTCATCGTCTCGATGCGGACGGGCGTGCCGTCGAACCGAGCGAGGAAGGTCTCGAAGTGCTGCTCGGCGAGAACCGTGGTCGGGGCGAGAAGGGCGGTCTGCTTGCCGTTCATGGCGGCGATGAAGGCGGCGCGCATGGCGACCTCCGTCTTGCCGTAGCCGGCGTCGCCGCAGACGAGGCGATCCATCGGCTTGGTGGCGGCCATGTCTTTTTTCACGTCGGCGATGGCGGCGGCCTGATCGGGCGTCGCCTCGTAAGGGAACGCCGCTTCGAACGCCGCAAGGTCCTCGGTGGCCACCTCGTAGGCGAAGCCGGGCACGACGGCGCGGCGCGCCTGCGTCTCGAGAAGGGAGGCTGCGAGGTCCTGGACCGCCTTTTGCGCGTCCTGCTTGTCGCGCGCCCAACGCTTGCCGTCGAGGCGATGGAGCTTCACCTGTTCGCCCTTCACGCCCACGTAGCGCGAGAGGAGGTGCGCGTGAGTGACGGGCACGTGCAGCTTCGCGCCGTCCGCGTACTCGATCGTGAACACCTCGCTGCGCTGCCCGGCCACCTCCACCTCGGTGGAGCCGAGGAAGCGGCCGATGCCGTAGTCGATGTGCACCACGTACTCGCCTGGCTCGATGTCGAGCGTTTCGGAGAAGCGTTCGCCGTGCGCGGCGGCAGGTGCGCTGCGGTACGCGCGGCGGTGGCCGAACGTGCGGTCGCTTTTCGTGACCACCACGAGGCCGGGCACCTCGAAGCCGCCTTCAAGCGCCTCGTCTTCGACGACGAGCGATCCTTTTTTCTTCGCCGCCACGAGATAGGCCGCGAGCCGCGCGCGCGTCGCGTCCAGCAGCTCCGGCTGACGTGCCGCCTCCGCGCCGAGTTCGGCGAAGCCCGGCAGCGGCACACTCTGGAATGTCGCCGACGGTACGCCGCGCGGGGCGGGATCGCCCGTGAAGATCTGCCGGAAATGCACGGGCGAAGGCACGTCATAGGCGTTGTGTTCCAACCAAAGAATCGTGGCGGCGGTCGGTAGGGTGGAGAGAAGGGTGTGGGTACTTGGAGAAGAGGAGGGGGTTGAAGCCGAGACCTGGACGGGGGGGATCGTGACATGGTCCACGGTGCCGGTCGAGGTTTGGAGGCCGGGATCGAACGTGCGCAGGGACTCCAGGTCGTCGCCGAAGAACTCGGCGCGGACGGGCTGCGCGGCGTCGGGCGGCCACACGTCCAGCACACCGCCGCGCACCGAGAGCTCCGCTGGTGCGGTCACTTCGGGCATCCGCTCGTATCCGGCGGCGAGAAGCCGTTCGAGTATCTCCGAGAAAGGAAGGTTCTTTCCGCCGAGGGACAGGCTGGTCGTCGCGGCGGCGACGGACGCGGCCGTCGGCACGGAATCGCGAAGGGCGGCGACTGGCGCGACGACCACGAGCGGGTACGGACGCAGCATGTAGGCGTCCAGCGCGGCGACGGCCTTCAGGCGGGCCGCCATCGTCGTGCGGTCGTCCTCCAGCGCGGGCGGAAACTCCAAGACGCGGACGATGCATTCCTTCTCGAGCACATGCAGGTTTTCCGACAGCATGTCCGCTTCCGGCAGGCCGGGCGTGACGGCCAGCACGAGCGGCAGGCGATCTTTCCCTGATGTGCCCGTGGCGAGCGCGACGGCGGCGAATGCGGCGGCCGAGCCGGTGAACGACGATAAGGCAAGACCCGGCGACGGATGTTCCATCACCGCGCGAAACGCCTCCGCAAAGCGTGTCAGTCGCTTGCTTCTCTGTTGCACGCCATTATCCTATCATATCTGTGTCACTTGTACGATAGTATCGTGAAGAACATGCGAGAATGTCCGCATGCTTCAAATAAGGGATGACGAATCGGTTTCAAGTCAAGCTGTCGGTCTCGGGTCAAGATATGAGAACCTCGCTTTTCCTGAAGAC
>CAMNLN010000276.1 GCA_946543025.1 uncultured Verrucomicrobiota bacterium | reverse complement strand
GACCACCGCACGATCATGGACGCCATGATCAAGCTCTACGCCCAGTACAAGGAGACGATGGAGAAACAGTCGATGGGCTTCCGCATGAGCGCCTGGGACCAGAAGCTCCTCAAGTACGGCGCGGCGTTCGAGAAGAACATGATGGACCTGTCGGTCAACATCGACCTCATCGACGCCCTCGACCTCGGCTGGAAGATCCTTGCCGACTGCTTCGACAAGGGCGAGGTGAGCATTCCCACCAAGTTCACCGACAAGTACTGGCCCAAGAAGGCCTGATGCCAATGGGCGTGCCGCCCGGCACCTCGGCGCGGCGACGATTTGCTATAATCTTCGCCATGAAGAACCAGATTCTCCTCGCGACGGCCCTGACGGCCGCCTGCCTTTCGGCGACAACGGAACTCCGCAAGGACTTCCGCATCCGCGATCCGTTCGTCCTCGCGGACAACGGCACCTACTACCTCTACGAGTCCAAGCCGTGGTTTGGCGGCAAGGGCGTCTCCGTGCGCACGAGCAAGGATCTCGAGCATTGGGGCGAAAAGCGGCCGGCGATGATCGTTCCCGAAGGCGTGCCTGTCACCGCCGTCTGGGCGCCGGAGGTCCATAAACATCAAGGCGCGTACTATCTCTTCACCACCCTTACGGAAAAGAAAGGATCGGCCCCGATACAGGCGATGGATCCCGCGGCCAAGGAAGGAAACCTCACGCCGCGCGGCACGTGGGTCTTCAAGGCCGAGAGCCCGCTCGGCCCGTTCAAGCCCGTGAAGATGGGACCTCTGCCGCCTAAGGAATGGATGACGCTCGACGGCACGCTCTACGTGGAGGACGGCCAGCCCTACATGGTGTTCTGCCACGAATGGTGCCAGGTGGCGAACGGCCGGATGTGCTACGCGCCGCTCGCGAAGGACTTCGCCTCGTTCGTCGAGCCGCCGAAGACGCTGTTCGCCGCGCGTGACGCGGTGCCCGGCGCGGGGCACGTGACGGACGGACCATTCTTCTATCGTTCGCCCAAGAGCGGCGACCTCTACATGATCTGGTCAAACTTCGTCAAGGGCCACGGCTACTGCGTACTCCTGCGCAAGTCGACCACCGGCAAACTCGCAGGCCCTTGGACGAAAGACGAGATCCTCTACGGCAGGAACGGCGGCCACGGCATGCTCTTCCGCACGTTCGACGGCAAGCTGCTGCTCACCCTCCATCAGCCCAACTCGGGCGAGGCGGAGCGCATGAAGCTCTTTCAGATCGAGGACACCGGCCACACGCTTCGTCTCGTGTGCGGCACGTTCGACATGCCGCCGATGCCCGCGGGCGGCGTCTGCGCGCACCAGGGCAACGGCGGCGGCAAGCCCGCCAACACCGTGGTCGCGTTCACCAACGCCGTCGCCCTCGGCTCCGTGATGGTGGAGTTCGACGTGAAACGCTGCAAGACGGGCGAGCTCGTGATCATGCACGATGGCACGGTCGACCGCACGACGAACGGCAAGGGGACGGTCTCTGACTTGACGTTCGCCGAGATCCGCAAGCTCGCCGTCAAGTGGCCCGGGCATCCCGAGGCGAACGTGAAGGTGCCCACCTTCGACGAAGCCATTGACTGTCTCCCGACCGAAGGCGTCTGGATCAACTGCCACTGCGCGGCAAACGTGGCGACGGAGGTGGCGCTCAAGATCAAGGCGAAGGGACGCCTCCACCAGGCTTTCGTCGCCACCTCGCTGGCCGCCATCAAGGAGGCGCGCCAGGCGGTTCCCGACATCCTCTCCTGCAACATGAGCCGCACGGTCAAGGGGCGCGACGCCTACTTCAAGCCTTGGCCGCCGGAGATGAACACGCTCTACGCGAAGCAGACGATCGAGAACAAGTGCCAGTTCCTTCAGCTGCTCTATCCCTGCTCGCGCGCCGACGTCGAGATGCTCCACGCGGCCGGCGTAAAGGTCTCCTACTTCAAGTGCGACCAGCCCGAGAAGGCGAAGCAGTTGCGCGAGCTCGGCATCGACGTGATCCTCTCCGACCGCATCGAGAGCGTCAACCCTGCGTTCGTTTCAGGCCGCTGAGAAAGCCGGTCGCTTGCGCCGGGCAACTGGCATGGCGGTGATTCTTGCGCGATCTTGGTGCGCAACCTGCTTGTCCTGACGGCACGTTTATGCTGTCAGGACCCGTTCGTCGACGATCGTCATCTTCTCGTCGCCCGCGTCCAGGTAGCGCAACGTGAACGTCTTGCCGCCCGGCGGCACCGTCACGACCACGTGCCCGCCCCGGAACGACGCCGGGACGACGCGCGGGAGCCACGGCTCATTCGTGAGGATCGCCGCGATGCGCCGCTCCGCCGGAAACACCGTCGGGCAGAGCAGCCGTTCGCCCTTGTAGCACGTCTCGTCTGTCATCTTGGCGAACGTGTACGGGTCCACATGTCCCTGGTGCCAGACCGCGCCGATCCACGCTTTCGGGGAAAGCGCCTCCACCCACACGCGCGGATGGGTCCCCCCGCAACCGTGATGGTTCATCTTCGCCACCGTCACGTGCGGCATGAGCGGCCCGGCCTTCTTCTCCACAAGCTTGCCGTCGCTCGCGCGGTGGTTGAAATCGCCGAACGTGCCGTAGCTGAACGCCCCGTAGCGGAAGATATAGCCGACGGAAAGCGGGTTCTCGAAGTGCTGGAGTCCCTTCAGGTTGTCATAGTTGCCGTTGAAGAGGTCGACCGTGCCGCCGTCCGGCTTCGCCACCATCCCGTTGCCGAGGATGTTGAAGACGGAGAAGCCGGCGCACGCCGAGGCGTCATGGAGCGGGACCACCTGGTCGGTCGCGCCGAGGCGGAACTTCTCCAGCACCAGTCCGTCGCGGTCCATCAGGTGGCGGTACAGCTGCTCCAGGTTCTTCATCGTCGCGCCGGGCGCGGACCAGTCCTTCATGAAGTCGTCGAAGGTCGGTCCCGTGCGGTCGATCGCCTTGCGGAACTTCAGCTGCTCCGCCGCGAGCGCGAAGCCGCTGCGGTAGTATTCGCCGCCCTTCCACTTCATCACGCCCTTGTGGTACGAGACGCCGCCGCCGTGGTCCTGGTGAAAATGCGAAATCGCCATGTAGTCGACGTCCGCATTGTACGGGTTGACGCGCTTCACGTACCGCGCCACCCATTCGCCCGCGTGGAGCTTCGCGCTCGGCAAGATCGGCACGCTGTTCCTCCCCAGGTTCACGGCCGGGTTGCCGGGGCAGTCCAGCAGCATCGTCGTGCCGTCCGGAAAGATGAGGAACTGCGACTCGCCCACGCCCGTATAGATGAAATGGATCTGGAACTCGCCCGGCTTCCACTTCGGCAAGGCGGGCTTTGGAGCCTCCGCCTCTTGGGCTTTCGCGTCGGGATTCTCCCGCGCGAAGGCTCCGCCCGCCATCAGGGCCGCCGCCCCGCCCAGGAAACCGCGCCGCGTGAGAAAGTCGTTCATCTTGTCTGGTCCTTTCAGCCGAAGGTCTGACGGAACGCGACGCGCTTGTAGAGGACGTCGTGCACCGTGATGGAAAGCTTGCCGTCAATCACCTTTCCTTCGATCACGGTGGGGAAGAGGTTCTTGTTCTTGTTCACGCCGTTGCAGCCGCCGCCCACGAGGTGCGCCCACGGACGCCCCGGCTCGGGCGGGTTGTAGCGGAAGCAGTGCTGGTGCGCGCAGACGACGAGCTGCACGCCCGCCTTCACGAAGAGCGGCCCCCACAGGTTCGCGCACGTCCGCTGCCACGAGGCCCAGTTGTTCTTGTAGAGCGGCGACTCGTCGTCCGGCGCGATGTCGCCCGGGTTGCGGTCGGGGCGCGGGTCGAAGAGCGGGATGTGGCAGAACGCGACCTTGAACTTCGCCTCCTTCACGGCGGGCGTCTCGATGGCCTCCGCCAGCCACCGCGTCTGCAGCTCGCGGTACTCCGCCATGCGGAAGATACCGGCGAAGTGGCGGTTGGTGTCGAGCTTGTCCTCGCCCGTGTCCAGCCCGATGAGCGCCACGTCGCCAAGCCGCTGGACGAAATTGCGTCCGAGCTCCGCGTACTTGGAGTCGCGCTCGCGCGGCTCGCGGAACATCATCAGGTCGCAGAGGCGCCGGTTGAAGCGCCCCCGGAAATCGTGGTTGCCGTTGATGAACATGAGGGGCGTGTCGGCGGCGTATTCGGGATGCTTCTCGTGCGTGTGGATGAAGATGCCCATCGCCGTTTCGATGGTCTCCGAACTGTTGGAGGCGTCTCCGTTCCAGATCACCACAGACGGCTTCAGCTCCTCGATCTTCGTCAGCACCCGGTCGAGGCACGGCTTGCGGTCGTGCGTGTCGTTGATCACGCAGAACGAGCCGTCCTTCGCCGCCGCGCCGAGCGTCATGAACGAATGCACCTTCTCGTCCACCTCCGGGCCGAGGTTCTTCATCTTGTAGCCGCCCTGGAAGTCGATGCGGTCCGCGCCGATGCGGTACCAGTAGCGCGTCGCGGGCTTCAGTCCGCGGATGCGGATGAGCGCAACCTTGTCGTTCACGTCCATCAGCCCCGTGCCGCCCGAAAAGACGCGCACCGAGCCGCTCATGTCGGGCGAGCGCGAGACGTCCACCCAACCGCTCGCGTCAGCCGAGACGGCGAACGCCACGCCCATCGACGTCTCGGCCGCATTCTGGAGAACCGGCGCGGATACGATCAGCTTGCCCGGCTTGCTTTCCTCGGCGGCGGGCTTCTCGGGAGCCTTCGCCTCCGCGCCCGGCTGGGCGTCCGCCGTCGCGGCGGACGCGGCAACGGCGGCAAAACCGCCCATGAATCCCCGTCTGTTGATTGTAACGCTCATTTTTCCGCTCCTGTTCAAACTCTTCAAATTGGATCAAATGCTGTCCGGATCATCCCCGCAACGGCGCGTCACCTGAACG
>CAMNLN010000275.1 GCA_946543025.1 uncultured Verrucomicrobiota bacterium | reverse complement strand
CATCGTGGTCTGCGCCAGCTGCGTCGTCGCGAACAGGTAGTTGCCGATGCCGTAGCTCGCCTTCACGGGATCCATCACCTGCATGTACAGGATGCCGTCCACCGAGACGGCGATGTTGTCCTTCGTGATGCACTCCTGCGGCGGCACGTCGATGGCTTGCTCCTTGAGCGTGTGCCGGTAGGCGATCTTGTCGAAGAACGGCATCAGCATGTGGAATCCGGCCTCCAGCGTAGTACGGTACTTGCCCAGCCGCTCGACGATGAACGCCGTCTTCTGCGGCACCACGATCGCCGTCTTGAGCACCGCCACCAGGACGATGAACGCCAAGATCGCAAAGAATATCAACGATCCGCTAACCATCATTTTCTCGTTCCTTTCATGATTGAACCTTCGACATTCAACTCAACCGCTCCACGCGCATCGTCAGGTTGTCCTGCGCGACCACTTTTACCTCGACGCCGACGTCAAGCCGCTCGTCCGCCGCCGCCGCCCACTCGGCATCGCCCAGCAGGATGCGTCCCGGCACTTCCGGGCGGATGGCCTCCACCACCTTCCCGACACGCCCCACGTACTCGCTCGACAGCCCGAGCGCCGCCTCCGAATCGCCCATGAACAGCTTCTTCATGTAACGGCGCAGCACGACGAGATAGAGAACGGAGCAAACCGAGAAAAGGGCCAGCTGCCCGGCAAGGCCGAGCGATGGCACCGCCCACTTGAACACCGCGACGGTCGCCGCGCCCAGGCCGAAGAAGAAGATGACGAATCCCGGACTGACGATTTCCGCCAGCATCAGGAACGCGCCGATGTAGAGCCATATCCACGCTGCAGCCGTAAAGTCCATGTTTTTCTCCGTTCGCTTGCGCAAAAGAAAAGGACACGCGCACATTGTACCACAAACTTGTGCGTTCTGTCAGCGGTCAAATGTGGTAAAATATCGCCATGGGTTATCAGCTGATGGATCTGAAGAGCGCCGCCACGCACCTGCACATGTCGGCGAACGAGCTCCGCCATTTCGCGCAGCGCGAGGAAGTCCCCTCCGTCAAGCGCGGAGAGGCGTTCTTTTTCGAGCATCGCCCGCTCGACGAGTGGGCGCAGCGCAGGATGCTCGAAATGTCCGAGAAGCAGCTCACGCAAGAACATCAGCTTGCCATGACCGAGCGCCGCCATGCCGACGGACACGACTTCCACATCGCCGATATCCTCCGTCCCGAGACCATCGCCCCCGAACTCGCCTCAAAGACGCGCGCCGGCGTCCTGCGCGACATGACGGACTTCGCCGACTCAACCGGCCTCCTCTACGACCCCGAGACGCTCTTCGCCGAGCTCTCCGCCCGCGAGGAAGTCGCCTCCACGGCGGCAGGCGGCGGCGTCGCGTTCCTCCATCCCCGCTACCACGACCCCTATCTCTTCCAGGAAACCTTCCTCGCCCTCGGACGCACCGTGCGCCCCGTCTTCTTCGGTTCGCAGGACGGCGAGGGTACGGACCTCTTTTTCCTCATCTGCTGCACCGACCACACGCTGCACCTGCACATCCTCGCGCGCCTCTGCCTCCTTGCGCACGCCTCGGCCCTGCTCGACGACCTCCGCGCCGCCACCGACGCCGAAACGATGCACACCCTTCTCAAGACCGCCGAAGAGGAATTCCTCGGCCATCAGAACCTGCCCCGCGCCTGACCCAGCTCGGCCGCCACGCGCGGATCGACCAACCCGTCGATCGGCTCGCCCGCCTTCAGGCGGCGCCGAATCTCCGTGGACGACTCGCGCGTGCGCGGAAACGAAACGAATCGACACAACTTCGCCAGCTCGTCGGCGTTTCGCCAATGGGGCAGCCCCGCCACAGAATCCTCGCCGACGATGAAAAACAGCTCGGCGCCGGGATTTTGCGCCTTGATCTCCCGCACCGTATCGATGGTGTACGACACGCCGCCGCGCCGCAACTCGATGTCGCACGGTTCCAGGAGCGGATGCCCTTCGCACGCGAGCTGGACGAGCCGCCATCTGAGCGCGTCGTCCAGGGGCGCCGGTCCTTCCGTCTTAAATGGCGAAATGTGCGCAGGCAACACCAGCACCTTCGAGAGCCCGTAGTCCGTCGCCGCCCGCTCCGCCACGCCGACGTGGCCCAGGTGGATGGGGTTGAACGACCCGCCGAAGATGCCGATGCGCAAGCTGTTCCGTCCGTCCGTCATATCTCTCGCATGCAAACCACGCGCGATGCAGGTTCCACAAAAGGCGAACATCGCCTCGCTGACGTCACGGCACGGAACACGTTCATCCCCAGTGCGCCGTCTCGGCCTTGCGGTAGCCGGTCACGAAGATGCCGCCGTCGGCATCCACCGTCGCCACGGCGTAGCTGTTCTCCTCCGGGCCCGGATTGAGCACGAGCGCGCGGAGCGAGTAGTACGTGATGCCCTTCTCCTGGCAGAAGCCGCCCGCGTGCTGATGCCCCGTGAAGACGCCCTTCACCTTCCCGCTCGCCTCCAGCACCTTGCGGACGGCGGCGGCGTTCTTCACAAGATGCCGCGTCTCGGCCGCCGGATCGATCCGCTGGTGGCAGAACACCACCACGTGCCCCTTCGCCGCCGCCAGCTCCTTCTCCAGCCACGAAAGCTCCGCTGGCGGCACGTTCGCGTCGTCCCATTGCCAGTTGCCGGGCGCGTACCCTTCCATCTTCGCGTTGTAGCAGGCGTCGAGCACGATGAACGTCACGCCGTTCTTCACGAACGAGTAGTGCGCCTGCGCCCTGGTCTGCCCGGCGTTCGTGACATGGGAGAGGACCTCGTCCTTCGCGAGGAGGTCCATGTCGTGGTTTCCGAGCACATGGTAGCGCGCGCCCGCGAACTGGGCGAACACGCCCTCGATCTTGTCGAGGAAGCCGAGCGTCGCCGCCTTGTCCGGCCCCTGGTCCTTGAAGTCGCCCAGCTCGATCGCGAACGCCGGGCGCACACGGTTCATCACGGACACGAACTCGCGCATCTTGGCGAGCGAGTCGCGGTACGCGGCGTCGCCCACCGGCATGGGTCGGACGGCAAGCGGCAGGTCGGCGTAGTGGCAGTCGGTCACCAGCCCGAAGCTCACGAGCTTCTTCTTGTCGGTCGGCGCGCCGAAGAGCGTGGTGGCGGCAAACGCCCCCACGCCTTCGATGAACAGCCGGCGCGACATGTTCGTTGCGTAGGTCTTCATGTTCTTCTCCTCAGTTAAACATTCCAACTAGATCTTCCAGCCGCCGATGCCGAGCGCGCGGCAAATCTCGGAGACGAGGATCGCGATCACGAGCACGGGCGCAAAGTACTTTACCATGGCCACGTAGAGGCCCTTGGCGCGGAACGCGGCCCCCTCCGCCTGGCACTCGTCGATCACCGCGCGCGGTCCCAGCACGTAGCCCACGAACACGCACGTCGCCGCCGCCACCACCGGCATCAGCACCGAGTTCGTGATGAAGTCGAAGAAGTCGAGGAACTGCATCCCGAAGAGCTTCACGTCCGCCCACGGACCGTAGCCGATCGCCGAGAACGTGGCGAGAAACATGATGAGCGCGGCCGTAAAGAACGTCGCCGCCTTGCGCTCGAGCTTCAGGAGGTCGCACACCGAGGCGACGCACGCCTCGAAGAGCGAGATCGCCGAGGTGGCCGCCGCGAAGAGGACGAGCACGAAGAACATGAGCCCCAGCCACGGGCCCGTCGCGCCCAAGGTCGCGAACACCTTCGGGAGCGTGATGAACATGAGGCCCGGCCCCGCGTTCATCGCCTCCTTCACGGGCGTACCCGTCTTCACGGCGAACATGTAGACGACCGGGATGATCATGAGGCCGGCGATCACGGCGATGAGCGTGTCGAAGATCTCAATGCGGCGGACGCACTTCTCGATGGAGTCCGACTTCTTCATGTACGAGCCGTACGTGATCATGATGCCCATCGCGAGCGAGAGGGAGTAGAACATCTGGCCCATCGCGCCGAGGATCGTCTTGCCCAGGAGCGCGGGCGAGAACTTGCCGGCCGCGTCGCGCAGGCAGTCCATGTTCGGCACGAGATAGTACCTGAGCCCGTCGCCCGTCCCCGGCAGGCACACGACGTAGATTGATATCGCGATGGCCATCAGGAAGAGGATCGGCATCATCACGAGGTTGGACTTCTCGATGCCGTTCTTCACGCCCAGCACGATCACGCACGCGCACGCCAGGACGAAGATCATGCCGTATCCGAACGGCGCGAACGGCGCGGAGATGAAGCCCGTGAAAAACGCGCCGCTCTCCGCCGCCGCCTCGCCCATCGGCGCCGCGCCGGTGAACGCCATCTGCGCGTAGGCGACGAGATACTTCAGCACCCACCCGCCGATCACGCAGTAGTACGGCGTGATGAGGAGCGGGATGATCGTGCCGAGCAGCCCCACGAAGCCCCACCCGCCGTGCAGGCGCGCGTAGGCCGTCAGCTGCGACTGCGCGGTCATGCGCCCGATGGCGATCTCCGTCACCATGAGGGTGAACCCGAGCGTCACCACGAGGCCGAGATAGATGGCGATGAACGTGCCCCCTCCGTACTGGGCCGCCAGATACGGGAACCGCCACAGGTTCCCAAGACCGATCGCCGATGCCGCCGCCGCCAGCACGAATGCCAGCTGGCCGGACCACGAAGCACGCTTGCCGCTCATGATTCGATTGTTCCTTCTTCCTTCACGATTTTTCCAAAACGCGGAAATTCTACCACATTCCGCCGCGCCAGGGCAAGTCCTACCGGCACCACGGCGGAAAGTCCGCGCGAGGGGCCGGCGGCCTCCTGGCCCTCGTCGAGCGAACGAGCAGGCGCGACGTCATCGAGAAGATCGGGCGCGTCAGCGACGTTGCGCGCGCCAATAGGCGGCGAAGAGATGGACGGCTCGGC
>CAMNLN010000274.1 GCA_946543025.1 uncultured Verrucomicrobiota bacterium | reverse complement strand
CAGATCGCCGCGCCGACTGCCCACATGAACACAAAGATCGCGAGCGAGACGACGAACGTCCAGAGAACGCCCATCCCGACGTCGCGTCCCTTCGCGCGCACGCGCGCCTTGAAATCCGCCAGCACCGCCGGATCCTCGGGCTTCGTCAGGAACGTCGCCGCCAGCCATGCCGCCGTCGTCACGCCGATCGTAAGGAGCAGACGGTGCCAGAAAAGCAGCTTCACCGTAGAGACGGACGGCCACGCAACCTGGAAGAACACGGCGCAGACGATCGAGACGGCCATCGCCACGATTTCCGTCCAGGCGTTGATCCGCATCCAGAACCACCGCAACAGGAATACCGCGCCCGTGCCCGCCCCGATCATCACCATCAGGTCGAAGCCAGCCTTGGCGTCTGCGATGAACGGCACGAGCAGGCACCCCACCGCCATCAGCGCCACGGAGGTGGCGCGCGCCACAACGATCAGCTCGCGTCCGTCCGCCTCCTTGCGCACGAACCGCTTCCATACGTCGTTGGCCACGTAGTTCGCGCCCATCGAGATCTGCGCGGCGATCGTCGAGAAGAGCGCGCCCATCAGCGACGCCGCCACCACGCCCAGCCATCCGGCCGGCACGAACTTGATCATCGCCGGGTACGCCATGTCGTTACCCACCAGCTTCGGGTCCACGCCCGGGAAAGCCTGTCGGATGGACTCGAGGTCAGGGAACACGACGATCGACGCGAACGCCACGATGTACCACGGCCACGGACGAAGCGCGTACTGGACCACCTGCGCGAAGAGCGTCCCGCCGAGCGCGTGGTTGGGCGTCCTCGCCGTGAGCATCCTCTGGACGATGTAGCCGCCGCCGCCCGGCTCGCTGCCGGAGTACCACACGTTCCACCACTGGATCGCCACGGGGATCACGAACACCGCCACGAGCGTGTCCGTATCCGAGAAGTCCGGCAGGAAATTCAGCTTGGAGACGACCGCCGCGTTCTTCATGAGCGCCGCGTAGCCGCCCACCTCGGGCGCCGAGACGCCGTAGACCATCACCGCCACCGCGCCCACCATGATGACGGCGAAAAGGTAGAAGTCGGCGTAGATCGTCCCGCGGATGCCGCCGATGGTGGAGTAGAGCACGCTCGCGACGGCCGTGACGGCCAGCACCACCCACGCGGGCACGCCGAAGAGGACCGTCCCCAGCTTTACCGCGCCAAGCAGCACGGTGGCCATCACGAGGAGGTTGTAGACGACGCCCAGGTACACGGCGCGGAACGCGCGCAGGAACGCCGCAGGCTTCCCGGAATAGCGCAACTCGTAGAAGGCGATGTCCGTGGTCGCGCCCGAACGATGCCACAGCTTCGCGTACACGAAAACAACGAGGACGCCACCCGTGAGGAACGACCACCACGCCCAGTTGCCCGCCAGGCCGTTCTCACGGATGAGCTGCGTGAAAAGATTGGCGGAGTTCGTGGACGTCATCGCCGCCACCATCGAGATGCCGATCAGCCACCACGGCATCGAGCGCCCGGACTGGAAGAACTCGGCGGACGAGGCCTTGGCCGTCTTGCGGTTGGAAAACACGGGGATCGCCAAGAGGATCGCGAAGAACACGACGATGGCGATCCAGTCTGCAAGCACGAATTTCATGAGCTTCTATTCCCTCTTTTTTCAGCGAAAGCACGCGTCCGGCATGCGCGTGGAGCCGGCGCCCATCCAGCCGCCGTTGCGGTCGATCATCCCGCCGTTGATGACGGGTCCCGTCCCCGCACAGCCGTGCGCCGGGTTGATCGGGCGGATCTGCCCGCCCCAGCCGCGGCATTCGGTAATCGAGCTGTCGCCGATCCACGGCAGCTGGTTCTCCTTCTTCGCGCCCGGCGTCAGGTACGGCCCCACGATCATCGGCGAGGGCGCCGTATGCCACGTGTTCGGCGCATCGGCGAACTTGACGCCGTACTCCACGCCGTTTCCGCCCGCCGCCACGAGCGCGCCCTTCACGCCCGCCGCCGCCACGCCCAGAAGCGCCGCGCGGCTCGCCGCCTGTCCGAAGTTGTGCGTGAAGCGGTCCGCCGTCGCGAAGTAGTCCAGCAGTTCGCCCGCGTTCGGGCACTTGAGCGCGTAGGGAATGATGGCTCGCGTGAAGAGGCAGTCGATCGCCTTCTGGCAGGAATGCAGCTCGTCGCCCATGCGGATCGCCTCCGCGAACAGCGCCTTCAGCGGAAAGCCGCCGACATCCTTCAAAACCTTCACGAGCGGCGGGAAAAGGCTGTCGCGCATGTACGCGAGGTTCGCCGCGATCTCGGGCGAATAGACGCCCCAGCCGCAGAAGCCTCCGCCGAAGCGCCCTTCGCTGGGGAACACGCCCGCGCGCAAACCCGTCGTGCGGTCCTCCACGACGAGGAGTGGCACGGACGCCGTCACGATGCCCGTGCCGGACCCGACGGTGGCGTAGTCCATCGCCGCCGCCACGCGCACCTCCCCGCGCACGAGCATCGCTTCCGCCTCGGCCTCCGTCTTGGCCCACCCCTCGAACAGGCACGCGTTCACCATGCCGCGCCGGTGAAGGACGCACATCCGTTCGAATTCGATGGGCGGTCCGGAATGGAGGATCGTCTTCTCCGGCAAATCCAAGAATGTGCCGGCGGGCAAGACGTCGACCCAATGCGGGTCGGAGGTGTCGATAATCTTTTTCGCTTCAGGTTCGAGTTGCATAGGCTGCGGCCTCCATGCCGGCGATTTTACCAAAAACAAGGACCTCCGTCCCCGCGTTGCCGCCGAGACGGTTGCGACCATGCACGCCGCCCGTCACCTCGCCGGCGGCGAAGAGACCGGGGACCGGCGTACCGTCCGCACGCAGCACGCGGCAGCGCGCGTCGATCGAGATGCCCCCGAGGGACGTGTGCGGCGCGGGCGCCACGAGCATCGGCTCGCGGGAAATATCGATGCCGTACGCGGCGTAGCGCCGCATGGTGTCGGCGTAGCGGGTCTTTAGAATTTCGCGTGACACGCCGGTGGCATCGTACCACACGCCCCCGTCGATACCACGGCCCGCCTTGACCTCGGCAAAAATGGCACGGGAGATCGCATCTTTGTTGGCGTGCTTGTCGGGCAGGAATTCTTCGCCGAGGCGGTTGCGGAACGTCGCCCCCTCGTGGAGCATGGTGGTGATGACGGGGATGCCGCGCAGCCGCGCGGGCGAGAGAGCCACGGTGGGTTCGTACTGGACGGCGTCCAGGTCGCGCGTCGCTGCGCCGAGCGACTGCGCGAGGGCGATGCCGTCGCCGCGCAGCTCGGGCGGGTTGTCGCTGAAATCGTACTTCCCGCACCAGCCGCCCGTGGCGATGACGACGCTTCTTGCTGAAGCAGAAGCGTCGTCATCGCCAAGTGAATAGCGAACAGTGAATAGTGAATAGTTTTGGATTATTCGTACCACGCGTCCTGGAACAACCTCCACCTTGCCTGCCAGCGCGCGCTTGATCTTGGCGAGGGCCCACGCGCCGATCTTGTGCTCGATGGAAACGCAACGCGGCACGCTGCAACCGAGCGGCTGGATCACCTTGTACGAGCCGTCCGCAGTGCGGTCGAAGGGAAACTCGTCCAGCAGCTTCACCGATTCGCGGCACAGCGTCTCCACGAGCGCAGGATCGCACGCGTCGCCGCCGCTCTTGAGAGTGTCGGCAATGAACAGCTCAATGGAATCGTCGGCGCGGACGGGCACGTTGATCGCGTGGATGTCCGGCGAATTGCCCGCGCCGTTGGCGACAAGCGTCACGGAGGCGCCGACCTTCACCGCCGCCTCCGCCGCCCGCCACCCGGCCAGCCCCCCGCCGACTATCAGCACGTCAGACATCACCTATTCACTATTCCCAGATGCCGCCGTGCGCCATCGAGCCGACGTTCTTCACGAACAGACGAAGAAAGCGCGGATACTTCGTCTCGTCGAACGTCCAGCTGAACGCCGCCTTGCGCTTCGTCATCTCCGCATCATCCACCTTTACGTCGATGCGGCGGTTCGGAATATCGATCGCAACCACGTCGCCGTCCCTTACAAGGCCAAGCGGCCCAGCGAGCGCGGCCTCGGGCGAGACATAGCCCACGGAAAGGCCCGACGTTCCGCCGCTGAAGCGCCCGTCGGTGATGATCGCGCACGAGTTGTACAGTTCCGGACGCCCCTTCAGCTCTTCCTGGAACATGAACGCCGTCGTTCCGAACCGGCCCTTGAGCCCCATGAAGCGGAGAATGCATGCGGCGCCGGGCTTGACCTCGCCGGCACGCAACGCGGCAAGGCCTTCGTCGAGCGAATCGAACACGCGCGCGGGCCCCGTGAACGTGAAGAGATGGTCGGGGACGGCGGCGATCTTGATGATGGCCCCTTCCGGCGCGAGGTTGCCGTAGAGGACGCCGATGCCCGGCTTCTTCATCACCGGCTCATCGAGCGTATGGATCACGTCCTTGTTCCATGTCTGCGCCGACGTCACGTTCTCGGCGAGCGTCTTTCCGGTCACCGTAAGACAGCCGCCATCGAGCTTCGGCAGCAATTCCTTTAGGACCGCCGGGAGCCCGCCCGCAAGGTCGAGGTCGTGCAAGTTGTACGGACCGCTCGGCGCAAGGTGCGAAAGGAGCGGTATCTCGTTCGACGCCTCGTCGAAGTACTTCCACCACGGCTCGTCGTAGCCCGCCTCGTGCGCGATGGCGGGGATGTGGAGAATGAGGTTCGAGCTGGCCGCCACGGCCATGTCCATCTTGATCGCGTTGCGGATCGATTCGGGCGTGATGATCTTGCGCGCCGTGATGCCCTTCCGCAGGAGATCCATCACGCGTTCGCCCGCACGGTAGGCGATGAGGGACAGCTCGCTCGAGACGGCGCTCACCGTGGAGTTGTACGGAAGCGACATGCCAAGCG
>CAMNLN010000273.1 GCA_946543025.1 uncultured Verrucomicrobiota bacterium | reverse complement strand
TGCGGTCAAAGACAAGGAAATACCCTTCTTCCGGATCGGACGCCGGAAGATCGCGATCAAGAAGGATCGTCTCGCCTTCCGTTCCGACGCACTTCCCCTTCCACCCTGTCGGATTGTAGCCGGGATCGAGAAGCTCGATGTCGTTTCCGACGCCCGGGCGGAAATAGCGCGCACCCCGCTCGAGCACGACCTGAAGCGTCCGCGGCGAGACCTTCTTCGCCACCGTAAAGCGGTCGTGGACGTTGATGGCATCGTCCTGTTCGAGTTTTACCGTCAGGTTGTCGATGATGGCATTGCCGTGCGAACGGACGAAGTGGATGGTGTCGGCGGAAGAGGAAATCGGATGCCTCCAGTCGCGCGGCGCGACCGTGACGTTCCTGATCATCCAGTTCCGCTGTGTTCCGCCCACATAGACGGCGTGTCCGAAGCATGATGGAATCTCGACATCGTGCAACTCGAAATCCTCGTTCGACACGAGCGTGAACCCGCCCTTCCCGTAGTAGGCATGTGCGATGCGGTATGTCTCGCCGGTTTTGTGCTGTCGAACGCTGTCCCTGTTAAGCTTCGGCGAAAACGCGCGCATGTTCGGCCCCGTCCAGCGCGCGCGTCCAGGTTCCTCGACAAACGGATAGACCCTGACGCGCGTCGGGGAGAGCCAAAGCGTCTTGCAGCCCATCTCGCCCTCGTACGTGCCGTGCCATATGTTGGGCCCACGCACGAACCGGCGGAAATCCTCCGCCATCGGCTGGGTGCGCTGGAACGGGAATATCTTGCCGTAGTAGGGATGCCGCGCGCCGCAGCCGAGAAGATCGTAGTCGATGTAGGACGCGTTGTCCGCGTCATCAACATGCGTCGCGGCGACCTTGGCGCAAGTCGCAAGCGGCATGGTGCGCCAGTCCCAGTCCGTCACCATGTTGCCTATCTTCATGCGGCGGCAGTTGCGGATCACAAAGTTCGCGCCCGACCCGTCATGGTCCCAGGAAGGTTCGATCGGATACCGCAGCGGACGGCGGAAAACGAGTTCCGCGCCGCATCCGTCAAGTTCGAAGTCGACAAGTCCGTCAATCACGATAGGGTCGCCGAAGCAGCGGTAGACGCCGGGCGCGAGCAGCACTTTCGACGCGCCGACGCGCCTCGCCTCACGCACTGCCGCCGCTATTGCCGCGCCGTTGTCGTCGTTCGTCACCGAAAAGCCGAAATTCTCCGCTTTGAGAACGGCGCCCGCGTGCGACCTCGGCGCGGCGACGGCGATTTCACCAGCGCCTGTCGGATTGGGACGAGGCGATGCAGCTCCGCAATCCTTGCAGAACGGGATCGAAGTGGCCGAAGTCGGCGTCGCCGCGAAAAGCACCGCCGTCAGTACAAACTCCAACATGAAAGCCTTGTTCCTCATTGCATTCACCTTTCACTCAAGCGTTTTGCATTGTTCTTTGAATTCTGCACGCGTCTGGTCTGTTACCGGTTCATCAAGAAGCCAGCCAAGCACATTGACAAGAAGCGCCGCATTGTCCGCAGTCGTGATGCGGAACGGTTGGAATGCCATAGGATCGGCGCTGACAACGACTCGCCCCTTCCCGAATGTCTGCGCCGCAATTGCGCATGCACCTGGCATGGACGAAGTCTTCGGAAGCGACACGACCTTCTCCATTCGCGAGCCGTTAGAGAGCTTGATGGGCGTCAGGGCGAAAAGCTGCACCTTTCCGACGCCCTCCGCAATCGGATGCGTACCGACTGCGTCCGTAAGAATCTGCCGCGGATCGCCGAAACCGAAGGAAGCGGCGTCTCGGGGAGGATTTTTGGCCCACGGAATCTCCACGCCCCAGGCTTCCTTGCCAAGCGAAAAGAAAGTCATGTTGGCGTTCAGCGAACGTCCGGTGTAGACTTCCGCGAAAAGCGCCCCGCCGCCTTGCACATAATCTGAAAGCATCTTCCTGAACTCCGGCTTGCTGAAGAGCGGCTGCCAGTAGTCAAGCGAGTTTCCTTCTGTCACCACGACCGCCGCGTATTTGGAGAGGAGTTCCGGCGTCCAGGCCATTGGATGGACTGCATCCACCTCCGCGCCCAGCGCGCGCACCGCCTCGACCTCGTGCGGGAAAAGCTCCACGCCCGTGTACGGATGGCGGGCGTAGGGATTTACGACGCCGCCGGGCTCAGGACCGTCCAACGCAAAGAGGACGCGCTTCTTTCCGTTCCCCGCTCCCACTTCCTCGTTCCCCGAAGCAAACTGCATGAGATTCTGGACGTAGAGGATCTTCTTTTTCTCCGCATCGGACAATTTGAAGTCTGGCTCTTTCGCACCTGGCGCGGAAAGGATGCAGACGGCGACACCCTGCGACCCTTCGACCGTCGTCTCAATCCCCTCCGCCGTGCGGACAAAGTCACCTTCGAGCCGTGTCATCTTCCAGCCGCGCATCTCTGTCGGAAGCGTCACGCGGCACGTCTGGTCAAGGCCGCCCCAGTTTTGCAAATACAGCATCTTGTGCGAATCGTCGCCGACAAGCAGCCGCTCTACGCAAGGAAACTCGCCGGACGGCGTGATCTCCACCTCAAGCTCCGGCTCCGGCAGAAACGGCGCAAGCCGTCCCGCAAGCGTTTCCATGCCCAACCCCTTGTCAAGCACGACGACACGACCCTTGCCTGTACCGCCCGACGCGAACGCGGCAAAACCGCTGTCGCGATAGCGTGAAAAGGTCTTGCCGAGACTGCCCGGCGTGACGACGAGGGTTCCGCCGCGCCGCACGTATTCTTTTGCGGCCTCAACCGTCTCGTCGAACGCACACCAGATATCCGGTGCGACGATGACGGGATAGTCTGCCGCGACCTTGCGGAATCGCTCTTCGCCCAGGACGTCGAAACGGTGCCCAGTGAACTCCAGCGCACCGGTCCAATCCATCAATTCATGGTGGTGGCTCTCCTGCGACGCCGGAAGCCCCGCACCCGCGACATAGCTGTAGAGAAACGCAACCTTCTCTTTCCTGAAGCGGACGGCTGGCAGGACGATTTCCGCAGCGGCCGCCAACTTCTTCGCGATTTCGGCCTGGTACAGGCGAAGGCGCTCAGACTTGTTCCAGTGCCAGACGATGGCGGCGGACTGTCCGCCCGTCAGATAGCTCCAGTACTGCGAAGTGTAGTGCTTCTTTCCGTAGACACCAGACTGGCCCAGCGTGTCCTGCGTCAAGATGCGGCAGCCGGGGTCTGTCGGCGGCACTTCGCCCTTTTCGAACGAAATGGCAAGGACATTCTTCTCTGAGTCGCCGAACTTGATCGTATTCGTGACATCGTACTTGAAGAACGCGCCCTTTGCAGCAGCCCTTCCAATATACTTTCCATTCAGCACGATATAGAACGACGCGGCGGCGCGTCCCGCCACATAGAACCGCTTGGAGCCGTCGGACCGGTCATTCTCCAGTATCGCCGCAAGGTTGAAATTGCTGGAAAGCACCTTCTTGCCGTCTGGACGCTCCCAGATGTTGTACTGCCGTTCGCAGAGTTTCGCAAGGTCGTTCGCCGTCATCGCCTCCTCGGAGGGAGCAGCGGATATCACGTCTTCGATGATGTCCTCGGAATTGACGATGGGCTTTGTAGTGTTGCACCTGAAATAGCGGCAGGTGAAAAGCGGCCAGCATATCGCGTCGTGCAGCGTCTTCGGCTCGAACGGACGCTTTCCGTAGTCGTAGCACTTGAAGCCGGAAGAATGAATGTAGAATATGTCCGCCATCGCGTCGATGGCGACGGGATCGTAGGCGGCATAGTTGTCGCGCGCGCTCTGGTGTCCGCGCACGTCCATACCGAAAAGCGCGGCGGGCGCGAACTTGCGCGCATGTTCAAATTCCTTGCGCGTGGCGGCGGTGGTGTCCGACTGCACGTAGAGCATCCAGTCCCAGTACATCTCCGGCGTTTCGCGCTTCTCCTGCGCGCGCATCGCGGCGCGTTTGTTGCGGATGTCGCGGACGATCGGCAGATTGGCCTGCCAGCCGGGCTTTGCATATGAGGATGCGTCCGTCACGCACTCTCCCGTAGTATGGGGGAGCGTGACTTCTCCCCAAGTCCTGAACGCCGTCCGCCAGACGGCGTTCGCCTCGTCTATTGTTCCGTATTTCCGCTCCGCCCATCTGCGGAAACCTTCCTTCACCCGGTTGTTGTACGGATCAGGACCAGGCTCGCGGTTCAGTTCTGGCATGAAGAAGCCCGTCTTGCCGCCGTACGTGAAAAGCGGGCTGCGCTTCGCGTCCAACAGCTCCAGTCCAAGATCGCTGCCGGGATCGGCGCCCATGTAGTGCCCGTGATCGTATATCGTTTCCAGAAGCTGCGGATGCCTCGTCAGAAGCTGGGGAAGCGAACCGCTTTGGGCCGGATGGAACGCACCTTCTGGCGCCTGGACAAGGAATCCAAGCCGGATTGCCTCGCGCAGCCAGCTGAAATACGATTCGTCAAGCGTCGCCGTAAGATGTATTCCGTCTGTCTGTTCGGCACCCCTGACAACGCAGGAGGAATGCGGCATGCTCACGAGCGTCGACCCATGCAGCTTCGCGAGCCACAGACCGATAGGCGTCGAATGTACGCCGCCGAACGAAGACCCATCGGAAGTCCAGAAGAACGGTTTGCCATCGCGCAGAAGAAGTCCGTCTTTCGCTTCGTAGTTAAAGCGCTCCATCATCGGCACAGGATCGACCGTCTCATCGACCTTCTGTACGTCTATGGTGACAGAAGGCATTGGCGCGGCAAAAGCCGTGCTGAATATTGCCAGTGTTGCAAGTGTTACCAATGCCAATTCCCCTTTACACGTTCTCATCTTCCTTCACGAATGTCGGCGACGCGCAGCTTCGCGTCACTCCCCGGAATGAAGCGGACAAGATGCGTCGCATGTCCATAGACGCGCGTCTTGTA
>CAMNLN010000272.1 GCA_946543025.1 uncultured Verrucomicrobiota bacterium | reverse complement strand
TGCTTGCCCTTCTTGTAGCCCGGCACGTCGTGCGCGAGGCGCAGCTCTAGCGTGGTGGGCTTGCCGTCGAAGCGCTCGATCGGACGGAGGTCAACCGCGCCCTTCGTGCCCTGGATGCGCAGAAGGCGGCTGCAGCAGGCGGCCTTGCGCGTGGTGCGCAGCATCACGGTGGCGTTCCCCCACTCCAGCACGCTCACGCAGTGCGTGGCCGCGTCCGCCGGATCGCCAGGCGCGGGCATCTTGACGAACTGCGCGCGCGCGGGCATGCCCTTCATCATCGGCAGGATGAAGTCCACGAGGTGGCAGCCGAGGTTGTACATCTGGCCGCCCTTGAAGGAGGCGATGTAGGCGGGATAGACGTCGCTGCCGTAGTTGTGGTCCATGTCCGCCTCGACGTTGAGGATCTCGCCGAGCCAGCCGTCCTTCACGATCTTCTGGCAGAAGCGGATCGCGGGGTTGACGCGGAACATGTAGCCCATCTGCAGCGGAATGCCGCGCGCCTGGCAGAACTTGACGAGCGCCTCGTACTGGGCGAACTTCTGCCCGGCGGGCTTGTCCATGTGCATCGCGAGGCCGTGCTTCGCGCACTTCCACGCGATGCCGGGCAGGTCGTCGTTCGTCACCTCCACGAACACGCACTGGATCTCCTTCTTGGCGGCCATGTCCCACACCTGCTCGGGCGTGAGGCGCGGCACACCGTCGTACAGCTTGAAGTTGCGCTTCTCGGCGAGCGTCGTCGACGCGAGGTCCTCGACGATGCCCACGAGCTCGTAGTCGTCCGGCAGCTTCTTCACGGACTTGAACTTCCCGTCCGCGTGCTCGTGGCGCATGCCCCACTGGACCACGCGCACCTTCTTCACGTCGGGGAACGGCTTCCACTGGACGACCGGCGTCGCCGTCGTCACGGCGTCCACCTTCTTCGGCGCGGTCTTGGCCGCCTCCTCGGTCGCGCATCCTGCCACGGCGAACGCCGCCGCGCCCGACGCCATCTTGATGAATTCCTTCCTGTTCATTGTCATGGTCCTTTCGGTGTTGAACTGTTCAATCCTTCAACGGCTAGTCCCCTTCAACCCTACCAGCTCACGGCCAGGTGGATGCCGCCGCGCAGGATGCCGGCGTTGTAGTGGTCGTGCATGTCGTAGGTGCTGTGCCGCACCTGACGGCTCAGGTTGTAGAAGTAGGTGAGACTCGCGCCCACCTTCACGTTGTCGAGGATCTTGTACCAGAGGCCGAGGTCGCTGTGGAAGTAGTTGAACGCCACGCCGTCCACGCCGCCGCGCGTGTAGTGGTCCATGTACGAGCCGTTCGCCACGCCGAAGCCGGAGCCGACGTTGAGCGAAAGGTCGTCCGTGATGGCGAAGTTGTGCGTGAAGTCGAAGTCGAAGAAGAGGGCGTTGTCGGCATTGTGGCCGTTCTCGTCGAAGTCCCACCACACGTAGAAGCTCGGCGTGACGTACGGGTTGCGCCACCGGACGCCGGCGATGGCCTCGTCCGTCTCGCGCATGCCGCGCGAGTGGCGGTTGGGGAACTGGTAGAAGATCGCGCCCACGTCGAAGTCGAGGCAGTCGAAGAACGTCTTCACGTAGCCCACGCGCTCGTCGACGATGCTCATGCCGCCGAAGCGGTGGGGAGGCTTGTTCCCGTCGATGGCGAAGTTCGCCCAGAAGCGCGCCTTGAGCGCGCCGTATTCGGCGTTCTCGCCGAACTTGAGGAATATGTTTTGCGCGGGCTGCCACACGGGCCGGTCGAAGAGGATCTGCCCGCGCCACACGTAGGCCGAGTAGAACGCGAGCTCGGTGGAGAGGTCGATGTAGCGGTCGAGGAACGAATCCTCCTGCTCGACCACCGGCGCTTCCGCCTCGGTGGCCGGCACGGCGTTCGTGGCGGCGGTTGACGTTTCGGCGGCGCAGAACGCGCCCGCCGCGAGAACTGAGACAAGAAGTGTTTTCGTTTTCATCGCCGCGTATTATACCAAAGATTCCGCCTGCACGTCCCGCCGCCTCAGCGGAAGATGATCGTGATTCCCTTGGGCGGATCGGCGAGCTCGAGCGGTTCGACGAACTTCCAGCCCGCGAGCAGGTAGCCCGACGCGCCGTTGCGCACGACGTTCGCAAGGATGCTCGCGTCCTCTGCGTCCGGCGCGGACAGCGGCCAGTAGCCGACCAGACCCGGCTCCGATCCGTAGAGCCGCTGGCGCATCGTCTCGCGGATCTCGTCCCCGCTGCGCGCGCGGTTCCACACGCGCGCCTCGCGCATCGAGCCGCAGAGCGACCGCCCGTCCTCCGCCGCGTAGCGGTCGTCGGTCCCGCCGAGCACAAGGGCGTACGGCGTTTCCGCGCTCCACGGCGAGAGCGTCGTGTAGTTCTCAACCGTTTTCTTCAGCTCGCCGTTGACGTAGAGGCGCAAGGTCGATCCCTCGCGCGTGGCCGCGACATGCGTCCAGCGGCCGAGGGGCGTCGGCTCGTCCACCATCTGCCAGCCGCCCGCGTTCCCCGTACCGTCCGCACCGGAGATGAACACGCCGAAGTGGTCCGTGTCGTTGAAGCCCATCACAAAGCGGTTGGGCAGGCTCGATCCGTGTTCCCACTGGTTGAAGAGCGGCGTCCAGCGGTCGGATTCCAGCCATGCCATCGGCCGCACCCACGTCTCGAACGTGAAGTCCCGCAGGTCCATGTTCTCCGTGGTACGCAGCACCGAGAACCACGCGCCGTCCAGCACGGGCGCCAGCTCGGCGGAAACCGCCTCCTCCAGCGGCGCGAGCGTCGGCACCAGAGAGTCCGCGATCCAGGAGTTGCCCGTGCCGAGGGCGTGCGTGCCCCGCGTCACGCGGTTGAGGACGCGCGTCGCGCTCCGTCCCTCCGTCAGCGGCCAGCAGCCCACCAGCCCCTCCTCGTGGCCCGTCGCGGCGTCGTTGATCGCGGCGACGATCTGCTCCTGCGTGCGCGCATGGTCCCACACGCGCACCTCCCGCAGGTCGCCGCCGAACGCCGTGTTCGATCCCGTGTTGAACAGCTGGAACGGGTTGTCCGGCGGCGGATCGGTCGTCAGGGCCGTTCCTGTCCCGACGACATGTCCGTTGAGGTAGAGCGTCACGTCCGTGCCCGACCGCGTCGCCGCCAAGTGGAACCATTCGTTGAGGTTCACGAGCAGCTCGGACGACCTGATGATGACGCCGCCGGTCGCGCTGCCGACGTGGAAGGCCGGCTTGCGCGAGTTCGCTTCGAAGACGAGCGAGACCCAGGTGGTCGTGTTTTTGCCCACGTATTGCCCGGCGAGGTAGGTCTTCGCGCTGGGCGTGGCGGCGATGCGCGCCCACGTCTCGATCGTGAAGTCCGAGGTCGTGATCTTCACGTCCGTCGTGATGCCCTTGCCCGCGAGTTCCGAACGGAGCGCGTACGCGGGCTGCCAGGTGAGGCCTGTGTTGTACGATCCGGCCGTCGAGCGTGTCATCGTTCCGTATCCGCCCGTCGCCTTGTTGCGCACCGTCTTGCCCGTCCCGTCGTCGAGCGGCCAGCATCCGAGAAGCCCCTCCTCCTTGCCGGACGCCGCCCGCGCGTAGCCGGACGCGATCTCCTCCGCCGTCCGCGCGCGGTTCCACGCGCGGGCCTCCCGCATGAAGCCGAAGATCGACGCGTTGTTGTTGGGGATGGACCCCGTGTTGAACAGCTCCAGGACGTCGTCCGGCGGCGCGCCGACGGACCGCGTCCCGCTTCCCACCAGCTTGCCGTTCAGGTAGAGCTTCACGGTGCCGTCCGCGTCGCGCGTCCCCGCGAGGTGGAACCATTTGCCCGTCTCCACGTTCGTGTCGGCGATGATCGGATTGTCGCTTCCGATGTAGAACTTGGGCGTCATCGCGGCCCCTTCGATGACCAGCGAGACCCACGTGGTCCTGTTCCCGCCGACGTACTGGCCCATCAGGTAGGCACGTGCGGTGCCCGCGAGAGGCTGGTCCAGCATCGCCCAGGTCTCGAGCGTGTACGTCGTCGTCGCCAGCTTCACGTCCGTCCGGACGGCGGCCTTGGCGATGCGGGACGAATGCAGCGAGACGATGGACGCGGGCGGCGGAACGGCCTCGCCCGCGAGCTTCGCGTCGAGCGTCGCGTCCTCCACCAGCTGCTGCGCGGGCGGCACCACGAGGTCGAGGCCCTCCGCCCAGTTCTTCGCCACGCTGCCGCCGGCCGTGCCGTCGGAGAACGGCACGTAGAGGAACAGGTTCTCCTCCGTGCCCGTCAGGCGTGTCGCGTAGCCGGCGGCGATCTCCTCGTCCGTCCGCGCCTCCGTCCACAGGCGCACGTCCGCGAGCTTGCCCTGGAACACGCGGTTGTTCGTGTCGTTCAGGGACGAGGTGTTGTTGTGGCCGGTCCGCTCGCTGCCGATCCCCGCGACGCAGCTGGTGGAGAGGGCGTTCGTGAGGCTCAACCCCGTCGCCTCCCACTTGAATTCGCCGTTGACGAACAGGCGCACGGAGTCCTTCGTCTTGGAGACGGCCACGTGCGTCCATTCGTTCAGCGGAATCGCGAGCGCCGCGGCGGACTCGGTCCCGTAGGCCGGATACCACGATCCGCCCAAGTACAGCGTGAACATGCCGCGCGCGAGGCACGCGAGCATGTTGTGGATCGATCCGCCGCCCTCCATGACGGAGAAGATGTAGTTGTAGGTGCCGCTCGGATAGGTGTAGGACGGGTTGACCCACGCCTCGACGGTGAAGTTCGTCACGTTCGCGGGCAGCTTGTAGTGCGCCGCGCCCATGCCGTTCGTGCGGAAATTCGCCGTCGCCCAGTCGGCGTTCTGCAGCACGACCGCGCCATGCGCCGCCGTGACGAGCATTCCGGCGATTCCCATCGCCGCCCAAACAACCGTTCTCTTCATCCGTCTTTTTCCTTCCTCATCGGCGCGC
>CAMNLN010000271.1 GCA_946543025.1 uncultured Verrucomicrobiota bacterium | reverse complement strand
CCGCCGAAACCGACTTCGTCGCCGATCGGATTGCCGCCGCCCAACGACGTGTCGAGCGCCATGAAGAGCGAGCGGAACGTCATTACGGACGAAGATGTCTGCGTGACATCCAGCTCCGGCAGGACATGCGACCGTAGCGTGTTGCCCAAGGTTTCGCCGAACGCGTTCTTCGTAAAGTCCAGCCACTTCATCGGCGCGCTGAAGCCAACCGCGCCTAGGTAGTTCGTCTCGGTAAGGTACGGGTAACGACCGGCTGCAGCGGTAATGCCCCCATTCGACTGCATGCCCATCCAGTATGCGCCGTCCGTCTTGTCCACGCCGGATGCCGTGCGCGAGTAGAGGCGCGCGACGCCGCCGACGGCACTTGCGTTCTGGTTGAAGTCGATCGCACCGTCCAGGCTCGGGTCGAACCACGCGACGAGGTTCTCCTGCTGCGGCACGTCGTAGGCCGACAGCGGCGCGGGACGGTCGGCAAGGACGAGCGTCTTGCCCGCCGGAACGGTCAGCGTCCCGAAGTAGTTGCCCGCCACCGTCACCTCTTCCGCGCCCGTGCGGTCGGGGTTAACCTCGTCAGCCAGCGACACCGGCGCACCGCCGGAAAGCTCGGTGAAGCTCGCGTCCCACTCCGTGCACTGCAACCCCCACTTCTCCGCGAGATACTGTTCGCAGGCCGCCCGCTCGGCGGCCGTCGGCACCTCGTCGAAGAACAGGATCTCGCCGTAGTTCTGCCCGCCCGTCAGGGTGAGGGTCCGTCCACTAAGCAAAGACGCGTCGGTGCTCTTGGTGAGGCGGCATCCGCCCAAGCTGTCCAGCACCGTGTTGGTGGCGGACATGTCGATCGACACGATCTGCCAACCGCCGTTCGGCTTGTCGGTTCTCTCGGCCGGCATCCCGTCCACCGTGATGGAATAGCCGGCGTAGGCAAACCAGGCGTAGTTAATCAAGCTGTCGCCGCGCGCCATGTCGCCCGTAGTCTTCGGATTCCCCATGTCTTCCTGGAGTCCGAGGATGGACTTGCCGCCGCCGAACTGCGAGCCGAACACCATGATGCAGTACTTGCAGCCGGTCAGCGTCGTGTAGCTGCCCTTCGGCTTGCCCGTGCCGTTTGCGCCGGTTGAACTCGCGGCGACGAACTGCAGCCAACGATGGATATGGACGCCCGACGGGCAGTCCCTCGTATCGACTTGCGTCATGTCGATATAGGGGTAATATTGCCCGAAGCTTATGTAGTCCTTGCCGTTCAACCCGCCTTCCACCAGATACGGCAGTTCATACGGCCAATAGCCGTTGAACGCGTCGCGGCTGAAGAGGAACTTGTCGTTCGTGCCCTTGATATGATCCGTCCAGCCGCAGATGACGGGATACTTCCCCTCGAACTCGTAGCGGACATTGTCCGGCTTGCCCGCACGGGCGTACTTGATCACCGTCGACGCATCCGACGCGTCGAACCAGTGCGTCACCTTGTTCGTCCACGAATGGTCGCTGACCAATTCGGGCTCGGTTGCGGTGTGGATCGGTATGGAGACGGGATCGCTCTTGATCGACCGGTAGGTCATGCCGCGAAAGACGTGTTGCGCGTAGTTTACCGTGCTGTCAGACTGGAACAGGATCTCTCCCGTGCCGGAGACCGTGGACAGGAGCACCAACAACGCCGAGTTGACGTTGCGGCAGAGGATGCGGGCGCCGTTCCCGTTCAGGACAACGGGGAACGCGCCCACTCTGGCCGCAATGCCCGTCCACAGCCACGGATAGGCGGAAGCAGATCCTTTGTTTGGGTCGCACGGCTTGAAGGAAAGCGTTCGTCCGGGGTTCACCGTGACCGTGCAGGTGGACGGGATGGCGTCCGCCGAAAGCACCAGCAGGTCGTAGTCCGTCAGCGAGAACGCGTCGCCGAAGTGCAACGGGTTCGCCCCCTGCAGCGCAACCTCCGCGCCAGGTTTCACCGTAAAGTCAGTCGGCAACTTGCGGGCCGTACACCACCCGCGCAGGGTAAACTTGCCGGCGGCGTTCGCAAACATCACGTGGGCGATGTCCGCCACGGGGTAGTGCAGCTTGTCAGGCACGTTAGCTGGGTTGAGCACGCCCACCTCGAGCGATGTCACGTCCGGCGCGGCCACATGCAGGGCCGCGGTGTCGTCGGCCGCGAGGCCGCTGGCCATGACGATGGAGGTCGGCGTCTGCCCTTCCGCCGCCACGAAGGAGGCGGTGCCGGTGCCTTTCAGGTAGATTCGCGGCCAGACGAACGCGGTGCCGACATCGACAGCCGGGTCGATTGGAGGCAGGACGAGCGTCACGCCCGATGCGCCCGTCGTCACGACGAGTTCTATGCTGGGTTCGCTCGCCACGTCCGTGCCGATGACGACCGTTTCGCCGTCCGCCACATTCACGACCGTTCCCGATGCCGTCCACGCGAGGCACGCCGCTGCGCCCGCCAGCAAGACCTTCACGTTTCTCATCTTTTACATTTCCTTCCGTCGGCGCGCACCGCTCGCACGGCGCGCAGACCGAACCTGATTGCAATCGTACCTGGCAATAACATATCACATCCTAGCCTTTTCCCGCAAGCGAAAAGGCAATCAACTATTCTTCAGCCCCCCCTGCACGTCTACGCTTCTACACGGCCAAGACATGCCCTGCCGTTGAACGACAAATGCGAGATCAGAGCGCGTCGAGGGCGAAGACATGCGCCTTCTCGCCGCCCCACGTCTCCGTGACGACAAGGCGCATCGCGTCCGCCTCCACCGACGCAAACGAAACCTTGCGGAACCTCATGCCAGTTTTTCCCTCAGCGGAAAAAGATCCAGAAGCCGCTCCAGGGCATCCACTGTCCACCGGCCATGTCGCCGCCGGAGATGCCGATCCTGAAGCGTCCGTTCGGCAGCCAGAAGTAGACTTTCTCGTCGTTTGGATGCCCGGCGCCGCTGTAGGCGTAGGCGTAGCTTGTCTCGCCGAGGCCGTTCGTCACGGCAAACGAGACGTCGAGCGGCGGCGCCGCGCGGTCGATTCGCTTCATCTTCGTGGGCGCCACGAACACGGCCTCGCCCGCCGTGTTCGACGGCGCGACCTGGATGTCGCCGCCCAGCTTCACGCTGCCGCCCGTGATCGTCACGCTCTTGAGGTTGACGCTCTCCGGCGTCTCCTGCGTGAACTTCTCGAACGTCGCGTCCTCCATGCCGCCGATCGCGTGGACGCCGTGCTCGCCCACGTCCACCGTCAACGTGCCGCCCGTGACCTTGACCGTCGTATCGAACGTCTGATAGCCGCCGTTCGTCACGCACGACCAGGCCTGACCGCCGCCGCCGATGCCGATGCGCGCGCCACGCACCGTCACGTCGCCGCCAGTCTGCTCGTAGCTCTTCAGGTAGCCGCCGCCACCGGGCGTCTGTTCGCCGTTGTAGCGCACGCCCGCGCCGCCGATGCCCGCGCCGACGCAATTGTCGCTGTTCTTGCTGTACGTCAGCGAGTCGGCCACGAGACGTCCGCCCGTGATCTTCACCGGGCCGCACCAGCCGCCGTCGCAGGTGGCGAACTTGCCGCCGCCACCGCCGCCGCCGATGCCGGCGGCCGTCTCGCCGTACGCCTCCACGTCGCCACCCGTCTGCGTGTAGCTCGTCAAACTGCCGCCGTTCGTACGATAGCCTGTTCCGCAGCCGATGCCAGCGGCCCAGCCGCCGCCGCCCCCCGGAAGGCACCCGTAGGCGCGCACGGTTCCGCCGTTGACCGTCACCGGGCCGCACGTGACGACTTCACTGTCGTTCTTGCTGCATCCGATGCCCGGCCCCTGCGTACCGCCGTAGGCGTAGATCGTGCCGCCGTTGATCGTGATCGCGCCGCAGTTCTTGCCGGCGGCGCCGATCGCCGCCGCGTATTGCTTTGAACGTGCGGTCAGCGTTCCGGGGCCGTCGATCGTCAAGGCCCCGCCGTTGGCCCCGCCAGTGACGTAGATGGTCGTATAGCCGTCGCCGGCGCAGCTGATCTCGTTGTTTCCCTCCAGGCGGAGGTTGACGGTGCTCTTCTCGGACGTCGCGATCACGTGGTCGTTGTTCGTGATCGACACGTCGCGCAGCGTCAGGAACGTCGTGAACGGCATGCCGGAGTTCCCCATGCCGAGGATGTAGCGCTTGCGGCCGTCCACGTTCGCGTTCCACGTGCCGACCAAAACCGCGTTCGAGCTCGCGCTCGTCAGGCGCATGGTACGGATGGACGCGATGTCGTGCACCACCTCGTGCAGGGGCGACACGTCGCAGCAGAGCAGGCTGTCGCTCGCGTCGTAGAACGTGTATTCGCCTTCAGGCAGCCAGGCGTACTGCCACCACTCCCACCCGGACGGCTGCCGGGGGCTTCCGTTGCCCGGAAGCGGATAGTCGTAGGCGGGGGCCTCGCCGGAAGCCGTCACGGCGACCGGCCCCTTGTCGCTCGGATGGAACGACGCGGGATAGACCGGACGGTTCCCCAGCGCCTCGCCGTTCGTCGCCTGCACCTGCACGCCGCCGCGCGTCTGCAGGTAGCCGCCCGCGATCGTGACGGAGGTCAGGTTCGTGACGGCCGACGTCGGCAGCTCCGGGCCGCCGATGGCGCATTTCTCGCCCCGCGCGTACAGCGTGCCGCCCGTCATCGTGAAGGTCGTGCCGGGGCCGGCGAGAGCCGTCGGCGACGTGTCGACCCTGCCGCCCGCGCCGATGCCGACGTGCTTGCCCATGGCCCACACGGTTCCGCCCTCGATGACGACGGCGCCTGCGGAGGTGGATTGCGCCGAGGCCGCTTGGCGCGCGCCGCCGCCGCCGATGGCCGCGCTGATCACGGCGTCATTGTTGTAGTTCGTCGAGGTGGCGTAGAGGAATCCGCCGGTGATGCGGACCGTGCCCAGCACGCGACCGCCGGGACTGGCGGTGGAGTAGGTGCCGCTGCCGCCGCCACTCCCGCCGCCGATGCCC
>CAMNLN010000270.1 GCA_946543025.1 uncultured Verrucomicrobiota bacterium | reverse complement strand
CGGCAAGAAGTCCGCGCGCGAGCTGGCGCAGGAGAAGATGGACGCGAAGGTGAAGATCAGCCAGATGCCGAACATCGGGCCGCAGTCGCTTCTTGTCGCGCCCGGCCTGCAGGCGCAGGGCGGCAGCCAGCCGATCACAAAGAGCCGCCGCCAGTGGGGCGTCTACGAGATGACCTACCGCACGGCGCAGAAGTGGACGGAGGACATCACCGTCAACTGGTTCGTCCTGTGTGACACGAAGAAGGCCAAGCAGGTGGACCGGTCGAAGACCGCCGCGCGTCTGCCGCCGTACGTCTACTACACGCTCGTCTCCCGCTACGTGAACATCCCCGAGGGCGACCACCGGTCGTGCGTGTGCTTGCCTCCGTCGTTCATCGAGCGCTACGGCGAGCCCGTGGTGATCTCGTGCGAGCTCGTGACGTCCGAGGGCAAGCTGCTCGACGGCATGACGGTGGTGAACGGGTTCCCCTACGTGCAGGCCGGCCAGTTCAACGAGGAGACGAAGACGAAGATGGAATGGTGGGCCAACGACGAGATCATCAACGCCAAGGACAAGAACGGCGAGGCGATGATCGAGATTCGCCAGGGCCTGGTGGACCGCTCCAAGTCGCCTTTCTACCTCGTCAATAACGCTGATTACGAAATCATCCAGTAAGCCATGAGATTCCTGACCCTAAACATTGGCGCATCGAAGGCGACGCTCGCCGAGTACTCGTTGAGCGGGAAGCGCAAGCTGACGCTTACGGCGTACGGCAGCGGCGACCTTTCGGGGATTGACGCCAACGATCCGGCCGCCCTTTCGGCGGCGCTCCCCCCCGTCCTGCACGAGATCCTGCGCACGCACGGCATCAAGCCGGGGCCGCTCGTGGTGTCCTTGAGCGGACAGATGGTGTTCCCCCGCTTCGCGAAATTCCCGGCCGTGGGCGACGCGGCGAAGCTGGACCAGCTGGTCGGCTACGAGATTGAGCAGAACGTGCCGTTCCCGATCGACGAGATCGTGAGCGACTGCCAGTTCCTGGGCACGACGCCGGAAGGCGACAAGGCGGCGCTCATCGTGGCGGCCAAGCTGGAGGGCGTGCGCGCGGTCACGGAATCCGCCCAGTCCGCAGGGCTCAAGCCGACCATCGTCGACGTCTCGCCGATGGCGGTGTGCAACGCCCTGCGCTTCACCAATCCCCGGCTGGCCGGCTGCACGGTGGTGCTGGACATCGGCGCAAAGACGACGAACCTGATCATCCTCGAGAACGAGAAGATCTACAACCGGTCGATTCCCGTGGCCGGCAACGCGATCACGAAGGAAATCGCCCAGGCGTTCGGCTGCTCGCTGGAAGAGGCCGAGCAGCTGAAGATCGAGCGGGGCTACGTGTCGCTGGGCGGCGTCACCGAGGACGAGGACGAGGTGACCGACCAGGTCTCGAAGATCATCCGCAACGTCCTGACGCGCCTTCACGTGGAGGTGTCGCGCTCCATCAACTTCTACCGCTCTCAGCAAGGCGGGTCAGCGCCGAGCAGCCTGTTCCTGACGGGCGGCAGCGTACGGCTGCCGCAGCTTGCCGAGTTCTTCACCGAATCCCTTCAGGTGCAGGTCGAGTTCCTCAATCCGTTCGTCGGTGTCTCCGTCGGCTCGCGTGTGGACATGTCGGTGCTGGAGAACGACGCGTTCACGCTGGCGGAATCGGTGGGCCTCGCCTTGCGCCAGACGGACCTGGCGGCAATCCAGCTGAACCTGATGCCGCCGGAGCTCATCGAGCAGGCGCGCACGATCCGCCGCATTCCGTTCCTTGCCGTCGGCGCGCTTGCGTTCCTTGGCGCGCTGGGCGCGGGCTGGTACGCGGAGAGCCACCTGAAGGAGGTGGCGAACGCCGAGTTCGAGCTCGTGCAGGCCAAGAACGACCAGCTCAAGGCGAAGGAATCGGCGCTCAAGGTCGCCCAGTCCGCCGTCAAAAAGGAACAGGAGACGTGCGACGGCTTCCAGCAGCTGCTGATGCGGCGTTCGGAGACGGTCCGGCGTCTGGCGGCGGTTCGCGAAAGCCTGAAGCAGGTCGACGGCCTTTGGATCACGGCATGGGAGCCGCTGAAGGCGACCAACCGCGACGACGATTCGCGCGGCAAGGAATCCGCCGCTCCGCTCGAAGGGGCGAAGATCACGGTCCGCGGCTGGAAGGACGCCATGACGAAAGCCGAGGAAGCATGGGCGAAGCTGAACAACGGCCAGAAGAAGACGGCGAACGTGATCGTCATGGATTCGTTGCGGAAAGCCACGACGCTCTTCGCCAAGGTCGAGCCTGAGAACATGCGGGAACTGAAGAGTTGCCTGATGGAATATACGATCAAGGTCACGTTTGCGCCGCCGCAATCGATCGTCGCGTCGGCAGGCAAGGGGAAGGAGGCCGGGAAATGAGCCTTTCCAAGCAGCAGATCGTCGGGATCGGAAGCGGTTGCGCGTTCCTTCTTGTCGCCGGGCTCCTGGGCTACATGCTCTACGACGCGGCGTCCGAGCGCGCGAAGGTCGAGGTCGGCGACAAGGAGACCGGCGAGCCGGGGCTCGAGTCGGCGAAAGAGACGTTCATGGGGTACAACCGCGCGCCCGTGTTCCCCTCGCAAGGATCGATCGACGCCGTCAAGTCCAACGCGGCGCAGTATGCATCCTGGTATGCAGATGCGCGCGCGCTGGCCGCGCGCGGCGACTACGCCGAGCCGGCCGTCCCCGAGGACAACTCGGCGTTCAAGGATCGCCTGAAGGACGAGGTTGACCGGATGGCCAAGCTCCCCGGCGGCGTGGACGGCCATATCGCCGGGGCCGAGTGCCGGTTCGGGTTCGAGAAGTATCTGGGCGAGAACGGCATCTTGCCGGATCAGAAGGACGTGCCGCTGCTGGCCCGCCAATTGGCCTCGATCAGCCGCGCGGTGGACATTCTCGCAGGGGCGGGCGTCTTCGAGGTGCAGTCCGTCCAGCGGCCGGACGTGAAGGCATCCGCCGGCGACCGCGAGGAGCGGAAGCCCAAGGGCAACGCCAAGAACACGAAGAACGAGGCGGCGCAAGACGAGACGTGTCTCGAATACCAGTTTGCGATCCGGGCTCGTCCGGCCGCGCTCGTGAAAGCTCTCAACGGGCTTTCTGCCGACCAGCGTTTCATGGTGGTGAAGGACTTCTCCTTCCGGAAGTCCGAATCGTCCGACATGATTCTCTCCAACATCTCTGCGAAGGAATCGGCCGAATCGAAGTCCGCCGCGCCGGCGGCAGGCCGTCGCGGCCGTCGCGGTCGCATCGCGGAGCAGACGCCGGCCCTTGGCGCAGGCGAGCCGGAGAAAAAGCAGAGCCGGCTTGTTGTGGATCCCGAGCTGGACGCGCCGTTCGAGGTCGCGTTCACGCTGGCCGTCTATGATTTCGGCAAGGGAAACGCCGATAATGGGGAGCAAGGAAAGGAGACCAAGTGATGGTCGCTTCTCGGCAGAATTTCTTCAAGGCCCACTGGGACTGGCTCGTCGCGTTGGCGGGTCTCGTCGCGCTCGGCTTGGCGGGCACCTATCTCTTCAGTTCGATCGGGCAGTCTCCCGAAGATGCCGCGTCCGCGTGTTCGGATTGGATGAACGGCGAGCTCAAGAAGCCTCACAAGGGCGTTGAGGCTGTCGACCTGAAGGGCTTGGCAAAGGTGGCCGGGCAGCTCAAGACGCCGCCCGCGTTGCAGGAAATCGACGCGAAGAAGAAGAACTTCCTCGCGAGCGAGCGTCGCGTCTTCTGCCAGAAGGGCGACGAGTCGTCGAAGGAAAAGGCGTGCGGACGTCCGATCCCCGCAGATCTCGAGGTCTGTCCTTTCTGTGGCGTGAAGCAGCATCTCGTCAAGGTGGAGGTAGACTCCGACAACGATGGCCTGCCGAACGACTGGGAGAAGAAGTTCGGGCTGAACCCGAACGATCCGGCCGACGCGGACTTGGACGCGGACGGTGACGGCTTCACCAACAAGGAGGAGTTTGAGGCCAAGACCGACCCGAAAGATCCAAAGTCGCACCCAGACTATCTGGATTCGCTTTCTGTCGCGGGCCAGCTCCAGCAGACGTCCCTGCCGTTCTGGTTCAATAGCTATACGCCGATTCCCGGCGGCCATCGCTTCACGCTCCATCGCCTCGACAAGAACGGGCAGGACATGACGGGTTACAACGCAACCTGGTCGGTGAAAAAGGACGAGCCGATCGGCAAGACGGGATTTGCCGTTACGGGGTTTGAGCAGAAGTCCGAACTTCGCGTCATCTCCGGTTCCAAGACTGGCAACAAGCGAAACGTGGACATCTCCGTGATTGAGCTGACGCGTGCGGCAGACGGGAAGAAACTCTCAGCAATGATCGAGGTTCGCAAGATCCCCGTTGAAACGCAGGTGGAGCTGTCGTACGACCGCAACAAGCACAGCTGGAAAAAGACAGTTTCCGTCGGGACCGAGCTTGATCTCAACGGCGAAAAGTATCGCATCGTCGATCTTCGCGCCGACGAGAAGGGATGCGAGGTCAAGGTTGAAGACGCTAAAACAAAAAAACAAAAAGTCATTCGCTAGGGACTTGATTCTGCGAACGGAATACTGTATCATTTACGGACGCTGACAGAGGAGCATTTTCAATGAGTGCCAAAAACAAGTTTGTGGTGTTGGGTGCCGCATGTGCGTCGCTCGCAATGGTTGTCTTCGCGCAGGACGATCTTGACAATCTTCTGCAGGAACTGGGGGCTGACAGCAAGAAGCCTGCCGCCCAAGCCGCGCCGAAGGTTGCGGCCGACGAGAAGCCGGCGGCACCAGCCGCCGAGGCGCCCGCTGCTCCGGAAGTGAAGGTGCCTGATGCTCCTCCCGCGCCTACGGCTGAGAAGCCCGCCGAGGAGAAGCCCGCGGCTCCCGCCGTGGCCGAGGCGGCCCCCGCGCCCGCGCCTGCGGCCGCCTAGAAGCCCGCGG
>CAMNLN010000269.1 GCA_946543025.1 uncultured Verrucomicrobiota bacterium | reverse complement strand
CGCGCCGCTGCCGGAAGCCCGCAGAGGCCCGACGGGAGGCAACGAACCCGTCTCCTGCGCCCACACAGTGCCGCTTTTCACCTCCAGTCCGCCCTTCCACACATTCGACGTGCTGCGGAGGTAGGTGTTCATGATGCCGTTCTGGAACATCTTGCCCGTGCCGGAGACAGGACCGTTGAGGTTCAGCGCGGCCACCGTAGCCGGCGAATAGTTCGTCACGATCACGGTGCCGCCGTCCAGCACGACCGGGCCGAGGATCCGGTTCGCGGTCGCCGACGTCCCGCCGCTCGCCGCACGCAGCCACGAGCCGCCCTTCAAGATCGTCGTCCAGTCGAATTGGGAGAACGTCACGTTCCACATGCTGAAGTTCGCGCCGCTGTCAATGGTGAGCGTGTCGTTCGCCGTTCCCTGGAATTTGACGGAGTTGCCCTGCGCGACCATTTGAGATCCATTCTTCGCGTGAACGTGTCCGTTCTTCATCGTCGCGTTGTACATCATGAACTCCGTGGACCCCGTCACGATTGGCCGATGCGTGAGCGTGTGGCCGTTCAGGTTCACCGTGCCGCTCGCGAACCCCAGGCGGTGGCTGCCGAGGACGGACGCGTCGTCCGAGAGCGTCACGGTCGTGAAGAGACGGTCGAGGTGCGTGTTGCCGCCCGTGCGCACCAGGCGCACCGCGCCGTAGCCGTCCGGCCCGTCGCCCGCGATGACGAGGTTGTTCTGGAACCGCTGGTCGGTCTGTGAGTTTCCGCTACGTATCCGAGCAAGCAGCTGCGCGCCCTTGAACACCGTGATCGTGTTCGCCGCGTTCCGGCCGAACACCGGGATCGTCGCCGTGCCGGTCACGCCGCTCTGCGCCTCGAGGATGCCTTCCTTGACATCCACCGTGCCCACCCACGCGCTGTTGTTGTCGTTCGAGACGATGGCCGTGCCCGCGCCGAGCTTGACGATCTTCGTGATCGGCGACGCGAGCTGCGTGTAGTACGCGAGCGTCTGCCCCTGCGGCACGTCGAGGATGAGCGTTCCGTCCTCCACCGTTGCGCCAGGGTTCCCCACCACGAGCGTACCGCTTCCCGCGAGCCACGACAGGGCGCCGCCCGCGTAGCGGCCGTCCGCCACCGGCACGCCGCCGTACGTCGCCTCCGGCACGCGCAACGTCGTGTCCGTCGCGAGCGAGAGCGTCGTGCCGGACGCCACCGTCAGCAACGCGGCCAAGTTGCGGGGTTGCGACCCCGTCAACGTCACCGTGCCGTTGCCGGCGAGCGCGAGCGTCGAGGCCGTGCCGACGATGTCGCCGATGTCCACGGTGCCGCCGGACGCGATCGCCACGTCATCGCCCGCCTGCGGCGGCCAGGGCGCCGCGCCGCCAGCGACCTGCCAGTTCGCCGCCGCGTTCCAGGCCGACGATTCCGCGCCTGTCCACGTGTACGCGTCACTGGTATGGACGATGTCGCCGCCGCCGGCAAGCGGGTTGCCCGTCATGGGCAGATAGAGCTTCCCGCCCACCACGTCCTTGAGCGCATACGAGCCGTCGGTTCCGTGCCACGGCTCGAGGTCCATCACCAGCTCGTCGTTCTCGTAGATCTTGAACGAATAGATCTTCGCCTTACACTTGTTGGCGACGACGGTGCCGGAGGCGTCCGTGACGTCGCAGAAAAGCCCGAGCGGGAAATTGGCGGTGGCCGTGACGGCAGCCATCGTCAGGTTGGTCTCCACGTTACCGTCCTTGGCCACTTGTATCTTCTTGTTCGGTCCGTCGAGCGTGATCGTGCGCCGGGCGTCCGTCACCTTCACGTACGTCCAGGTGTAGTTGCCGGAACTGTTTCTCCAGGACCACGAGTAGACGTCGCCGTTGCTGATGTAGAGGCACGCGAAGACCGACGAACTTCCCTCCACGCCGAAGAGACGCCACTGGCGCGTGAGCGGCGCCTGAAACGCAAAGTCCACGACAATCTTCGTCTTGGGGTTCACAAAGTAGTCGAGCGTCACGGCCTGCGTGCCGTCGCTCTCCACGTAAGGGTCCTCGGCCCGCGCCGACAACGCCAAGCCCCCGGCGATTCCCATCGCCGCCATGCACACGAACAGTTTCTTCGTCATTTCCTGCGCTCCTTCACTTTATCGGACGGCGCGCCAGGGACACCGCGCGCCACCCCGCTCAAATCATATCTGGCGATACCTTATCACATTTCGGCCTTTTCTCGCAAGCCAAAAACGCGGTCGCGCAAGGACGAAACGGCGGTGTCCTTGGTCATGGCCTCGCCCTTCGCCCCAAACGCGCGGATGTCGTACACGCCGACAGAGAATGCCAGCTGCGCCACGGCATACGGCAATTCCGGCAACGGGTGCTTATTTCATGTGCAAGGCGCCTACCGTTACCGGAAGATGATCTGCGTACCGGCCTCGACCCAGACAACCTCCGCCCCTTCCGCCACCTCGATCGGCAGAGGCTTGAACGTGCGGTTGAGGATCGTCTTGCCGCCCTTCACCGCAAGCCTGCCTTGGAAGTCCGTCGCCGTCGCCCGCCTGAAGTCGCCGCCCGCGCCGAGGACGAGCGTCCCCGCGCCGCGCAGGTCGCCCGTGACCGCCGTGGCGCCCGTCACCTCCAGGCGCCCCGCGTCCCTGAACGCAAGCGTGCCCGCACTCGTGAGCGACTGCACAATGTGGCACTCGCCCGCGACCTCCAAGGTCGCGCCCTCGTCCACGGCGACCGGCGTCTCCGGACGCAGCACCGGTGCCACGGATCCGGTCTCCAGCGCACGCGTGAGCGTGCGTACCTCCGCCGCCGTGAGCGCCACATCGAAAAGCTGAAGGTCGTCGATGTAGCTGAGCATTCCGGAAGACCCCCATCCCTCGCGCCAGCCCACGTAGAAGTTCTTTGCTTCGATGTTCAGATTCACGCCCGTCGACTGCGTCACGTACACGCCGTCGCGGTAGAGCTTCAGCGTCTTCGCAATCCCGTCGTACGTCATCACCACATGCGTCCAGGCCGTCGGGTTCGAACAGTTGTTCTGGCTCGTGTCCGAGAACGTGAGGTCGCACTCCTTCTTCGGCGTCGTCGCGTTGTCGTTTTTCTTGTTCCACGCCACATGCAGGCGACGCGGGCAGTTCCCGACGCCGAACCGGAAGAACTTGCTGGCCGTAAGCGCGTCGCCCCAGCACACGAGCCCGCCCCATTCCGTTCCGCCGTTGGGCCGCAGGCGGCAGGACACGGTGAACGAATGGCCGCCCGTCGGAAAAGCCTCGGGGAACACGCCGCCTTCCGGCATCAGGGACGCCCCGCTGGACAAGTAGCCGCCGCCGTACGCAGCTGCGTTTGAACCGATCGACGGCGTGTCGGCGGGCGCGTTCGGCATCGTGTTCTTCACGAGGTGGCACGTGCCCTTGTCGTCCTTGCCCGGATCGGAGGCGTCGTCGAACCGCCAACGGCTCACCGGCTCCGGCAGGACCATCGCCGGATCGGAAACCGTCGCCGTGCGCCGCGCGTACTCGTCGGCCACCTCCGCCGCCGTCAGTACGCGGTTGTAGATCTGGAGATCGTCCAGACCGCCGTCGTAGTTGTGACTCGCCGCGTTCCTTGCGTCGTTGTTGCCGATCACGAAGTCGCTGCTGTCGGGAATGTTGAGTGCATCCTGCGTTGCCTTCTCCTCCTTCAGCTGCCCATCGTAGTAGAGCTGGAGAACCTTGTTCGAATAGGTGCAGACCACATGGTGCCAGTTGCCGTCGGTGATGTCGGAGACGGACTGCTCGATCGAGTTGACCAGATTGGGATCGCTATATTCGTGGATCGACAACCTCAACTTGTTTTTATCGCGCAGCCATAGCATCATTTCCTTGCCGGTCTGCCAGCTGCCTTGGCGGAGCAGATAGACGACGGACGTGCATTTAGCGGTAGGGCGCAGCCAGACGCTCCACGTGCGCGGCGCGCCGCCGATCGGGAATCCATTCGCCGCCGTGGCGTTCCACGACGCCACGCGCAGGTAATTCGACGCCCAGGCGTTCGACGGATCTTTCGCCGAGAAGTGGATGCCCCGCAGGTTGTCGATGCCGTTCGTCTGATACAGCACCGGCGCCGTCCCGGTCACGTTGCGCGTGAGGGTGAATCCGTTCGGCCCGGAGTCGCGCAGCAGGTTCGCCGCGTCCTCGAAGCCCCAGCGGCCCACAAGTCCCTCGCGGTAGATCGGACGCTGCAGCGCGAGCGTGCCGGCCGCCACGCGCACCGTGCCCGTGAGCGCGTTCACGCCCGTCATCACGAACGTCCCGGAGCCGTTCTTCACCAGGTCCATCGCGCCGCAGAGGCGGGCGTTGAACGTGTTCGTGGCGGCGGCGGACGCCACCACCGTCAGGGTCGCCGCGTTCGTCACCACCACGCCGCCGCTCGTCCCCGCGCCGGAGAGGTCTGTCAGCGTCTGGTCGCCCGCCAGACGCAGGAGGCCGGAGCTGTCGGTCTTCACGTGCACGGTCGCGGGAATCGTGCCGAACCTGTAGTTCACGTCGCCCGTCAGGAGACGAAGGTTGCCCGCGAACTGCGGCGACTTGTCAAACGTGATCTCCCCGCCGCCCGCGAACGTGATGTTGCCCGCGCCCTTCACCGTGCCGCTGAACACGGTGTAGTTGCCCTTGTAATTTTCGCCGCCGGCGATGAAGAGGTCGTGCCCGTTCAGGTCGAGGACGACGTACGCCGTGCCGCCGTGCAGCTGGCCGACTGTCAGGTTGGCGTCCAGGATCGTCTGGGCGTAGTTCCAGACGTTGAAGTAGGTGAGGTTGAAGTTCGGCGCCGGACTGCCGACGTAGAGGGTCGTGTAGGCGCACGGCTCGAACAGCCTCCGGTAGGGCTCGAACGCGCCGCCCGTGGGGGCGATGCGCCACGTGCCCGCGTTCTGCGAGGGCGCGCCTTCCTTGGGATTGAGGATGATCTTCGTGTCGTTGTCTTTCCAGTTGATTGGCTGGCGCAGCTGGACGTTGACGACCGTGCCCGTGCCGGCGAGCCACTGCTGCTCGTT
>CAMNLN010000268.1 GCA_946543025.1 uncultured Verrucomicrobiota bacterium | reverse complement strand
CGCACGTTGCACGTCCCCACGCGCAGCGCCAGCGGCCTCGCGTTCTCCGCATCCTGTGTGCAGCAGCCGGCGACGGCGATTGCCACGAGCGCCACGGCAAGTTTCCGGACAACTTTCATTCCCATTCTCGTCTCTCCTTCAACATCCCTACTTGATCAAGATCACAATGCCCTGCGTCTGGCGGCGCAGGAACGCGTCGATCGGCAACACGCCCTTCGAGATGCGGATTTCGTCGATCCATCCCGTGATGCCGCCGCCGATACGCAGTTCGGAGTTGATGAGATTCGTACGCAGCGGGTTGCCGCCGTCCGAATGGCAGATTTCCTTGTAGTCGCAGAAGAACGTTTCGCGCGTCTTGTTTCCGACCCGCTGGAACGTCGCCGCAATGTGGTGCCACTGGCCGTCCTTGGCCACGGGATCCGACTCACCCGTCTCCGTCTTCGTCGTTCCCGTCATCGCAAGTCCACCATCCGCCGTAGAGGCCGTCGTGAACGTTGTCCGGTAGCGGAGATTGTCATTCGCCGTCTGGACGGCCCAGATCGCGCAACCGGCTTTCGCGTCGTTTCCCGCCTGCGTGCCGTAAAGTCCCACGACGTTCCGATACTTCGTGGCCGCCGTTCCCTTCGCAAAAAACTCCACCGTGACGTTCTCGTAGTTTTCCAACGGCAAGTCGCGCCCTGCGACAATCGCGGAGGACCCGTTGTTGGTAATCTTCAGCGAATGCGTGTTCCCGCGACGCAGTTCATTGCCGTAGCCATCGGTGATGATGGTCGTGCCTCGTCCCCCCGGAACCTCAGTTTCCCGGGAACATGTGGATGAGACGGACACTGTCCGCGCCTCGGCCTTTGGATCAGGGCGGAAGTCGTCCTCAAACGTGTACCACGCGAGCGTGTCGCCCGAAAAATCAGGAACGTCGCCATCGCGCATCAGGAACTCCTGCGCGGCGAGCGCGCGCTTCGTGATGCGGATCTCGTCCATATAGCCTTCGTTCATCTGGTAGGCACTGCCGGCACCGTATCCCGTCCCGATCATGAAGTTGTTCTCGTAGTCCGCATGAACGGGAAGCACGTAGAGCTCCGGCACACCGGTTGCGCTACCAACGAGCCTGTAGTCCGCGTAGGTCTTTGCGGTCTGTGCGTCCTTGTCATAGACAAGCGCGAAATGGTGCCAGGCGTCGTCATAGAACGCGCCGTAGTTCTTCATCAGCGACTTTGACGACGCGTAGACGGCCGTGTTCGTGACCTCTCCCGTCACCTCGTCGACAAGATTCGACGTACATCGGGCGATGACAGATGCAAACATCCGCCCCTGCGAATCGAAGAGGAGGTCAATTGCCCGCCCGAGCGAAGCATGATGCGAGGTGAAGAAATAAAGAGTCTTGTCTCTACCCAGGTTCGACGGAGACAAACGGAAGAATCCCTCGATCGTAAAAGTTCCGGATCCCAACGAATGATCCAGGTCGTCCACGAGGACGCAGGCAGATTTCCTTACCGCGGTGTTCGTCACCACATGGAGCGAACCGGCGTTGGCCGTGAGGTTGGACGAGAAGATTCCGTCCCGGATCGTGCCGACGCCCGGCACGACATCGTCTGCGAAAGACGCCTTGCCCGAGACATGAAGCACGGCGTTCGTGGCGGCCGCTCCGAATGCCTCGTTGTGGAGATAGGTGCCTCCGAACCAAGGCATCGCGTCGAACGTAAGGTAGACCACCGTGTCGTCGTCCACCAGTTCGTCGGGCCGCGTGCGGAAATGCAGGAACTCTTTCGGCGAAAGCGCCGTGTCCGAGAGACGGAACTCGTCGATCCAGCCGCCGCCGAAGCAGCCGTAGTCGGCGTAGATCGTGTTGCCGATCACGATGGGGTCGTCGCCCGTGTAGTCGATCGGATACTTCAGCGTCTCCCTTCTAACGGGCCGATAATCCTGATAGATGGTTTGCGTCATGGCCTCGCCGTCCACCACCATCGCCACATGGTGCCACTTGCCATCAAAGAGCGAGGGGGACGACACCTGCGCATACGTCCACTCAAGGCCGTTCGTCGCGTTCCGCCCGTCAGTCTGGCTGTTCAGCCCGCCACCGCCGCCCACGCGTAATCCCCACGAGACGTGCCCGTTGACCGCGTCTGTCTGCTTCATCGCGATGGTGCGCCAGGTACCGTTTGCGGCGGGCTCATCGAACTTGACAAACGCCTCCACCGTAATATTCGACACGTGCAGCTCCGCCGCGTCGTCCACGGTGATGATGACGGACTTGCCAGAGCCGTTGTGCTTCGCGGATCCCAGATAGAGGCTCCGCTCGTTCGTGAACGCCACGCCGGTCTGCGGGTCGATCACGCGCACGCTCGTCGGGAAGCCCTCCGCGTAGGTGCCCACGTATTCCGACGTCGCTGCCATCGACCGGTTGCTGGTGGAGCCGGTGGCGGGACACGTCCACACGCGCCCGTCGTAGACGGACCCCGTCTCGGCGGCGTTGACGATCGTCTTCTCGCCGGGCAAGGTCGTCGTCTCGCCGACCGCGCCTTCGTTGAAGTGGTACCAGATCAGCGTCCGCGCCTCGACCGTGGCGACGCACAGGGTGCTCGCCAGAAATATCATCGAACTTTTTCGCATCTTTATCCTTCTCCTGCTCTCATGGGACAGTTGCAAAACCCGGTAGGGACGGCGTTCCACCGCCGTCCGCTGCTGGCTACCAGAATGTCGGGGTTTGCAACTGCCTCATGTTAAAACCTTTTACTTGACAATGATATAGGTTCCGTCCGCCGGTGGAACAAGCTGGAAACGGTGGTAGTCGAAGTAGTCGCACCCGCCGCCCGTGACCGTCAGCCTGATGTTGTTCACGCCGGCGTGCAGCTCGCCCGGTTCGAACTCGATCGGTATCACGTCCGACCACACGCTTCCGGCAATGCCGGAAATCTCCTTCTTCGTCACGCCGTTCGCGCTGATGGTAACCTTCGTGTTCGGGGTGGTCGACAAGGCGTAGCCGTTCCTGATACGGGTCTCATAGTGATAACCGTAACGCGAAACGGCCTCCTCCGGCACCGTCACGTACAGGTTGAGCGTTTGTGTTCCGTTCTCCTTCGCGTTCGCCGCCCGGTTCCAGGCAAAGGTATTCACGTAGCTGTCCCATCCCGTGAGGACAACGCCGTACGTGAACTCGGCGTCCGAGTTATTGTTCTTGCCCACCTGCCACGAGCCGCCGATGGCGAGCGAATCGAGCGCGACCGCCGCGCCGTTCGCGTCCGTGCGCGCGAGCGTGAGCGTGTTCGCGCCCGTGACAAACGCCCGCGCCGGCAGGGTGGCGACGAACGTCTGCCCGGCCGCCAACAACTTCGACGCAACCGCCGTGCCGTTTAGGGACACGCGGAGCGTCCCGGCCCCGCCGCCGGCCAGCGTCTTGATCCGCAGGAGCTGCGGCATGTCCGCCTCGTTCCCCGAGAGCGGGAACGTGACGTTGCGCACGTCGCCCGCGCGCAGGCTCGCCGGAAGGTCACGCCACGACCCCATCGCGTCGACCGTCGCCGTCGCCGTCGCGTCGGACGCGAACTCGTCGGAGTTTCCGTTCGCCGCGCCGATGCGGACGATGTCGGGGCGCGGACGCCCGAACGCCTCGCGCACATCCTCCGCCGTGAGCGCGCGATTCCAGACGGCGAAGCGACGGACCGATCCGCAGAAGTACTTCTTGGCGTTCGTGTCCGAGATGGTGGTGAAGTTCTGCACGGAGGTCAAGCCGGATTGCGCGCCCATCCACGTGTTGGCTCGGGCCATCGTCAGGTTGGGGAACGGCGTAGACGTGTTGCTAGCCGTAGCTCGCCAGGAATATATGTCGTCAAGCGCCGCCGTCGTCCCGGATCTGGGACTGCCACGCCCAGTAAACGCGCGATAGACGGTAATGACGTTTCCGGTTACGACCACGGCGACGTCGAACCACGTGTTCGTGGGAATGTCGGCGATCCCAAAGGACTTGCCCGTGCTTCCCGTTGAATGGGTCGACATTTGGTAGGCGTTGGAACTGGCGTTCCACGCAAAGCCGAACAGGAGGCCCTGTCCGCCTGTGTTTTTCGTGTAGCCGAAGTTCATCAGCCATGCGCCGGCGTTTCCAAGCGGATCGCGGTCGAGCCGGACGCGAAACACGCCGGTGTAGACGTTCGTGGGACAGGCGTCGGCGATGAACGGCATCTTGACGATATTCGGGAAGAAGTTGGTGGTGGTTCCAGACACCTTCCTCGGATGCGCGAAGTGCAGGCACTGCACGTTCTGCGTCGAGAGGCCCGCGCTCTGGTAGGGGACGGGCTCGTTGCGGAAGGTGGCGCCGTCGGCATAACCGACCACGGTCGCCAAGTTGTGGGCATGCGACGGGCTGGCGTGCAGCTCGTCGCGAATCTCGCCCGTCGCGGCCTGTCCGTTGCCGTCGGCGTCAAGCCCGCCCTCGAACAGGTAGACGCAGTCGTCGTACACGCCGCCGAACGCGTACGCCGCCGCCATCATCCCAAGCGCCATCAGTTTCGTCTTCATGGGTTCCCTTTTCCTTTCACTTGATCAAAATCTGCGTGCCGCGCACGGGACCGAACTTCAGCGTCTTGCCGCCGTCTACCAGCAGGAGCCGCCAGATGCCCTTCTCGTCCGCGAACGCCGTGCCGTCGCTCGCCACGAGCGAAAGCGTCGGCGCCGCCGCGAGCGGGGTCGTCGACGAGACGAGCGTCTTCGACGGGCCGAAGGTGGAGTCGTCGAGCGTGTCCGCCTCCGTCACGCACACGCCCTTCCCGGCAGCGAACGCGAACGACGGCGCCGTGAGGAGCGGCGCGGACGTTCCGCCCGTTGCGGCGGCGGGCAGCTCCAGGTCGCCGCCCGGATACGCCTGCGTGAAGGCGACCGTGCCGTCGACGAGGCGCGTCGCGCCCGCGTACGTGTTCGCGCCCGAGAGCGTGAGCGTGCCCGTGCCGACCTTCGTAAGGCCGCCCACGCCGGAGAGGACGCCCGAAAGCGTCACCGTCGCCGCCTGCGTGTCGAACGTCAC
>CAMNLN010000267.1 GCA_946543025.1 uncultured Verrucomicrobiota bacterium | reverse complement strand
GCACGACCAGGAACACCGCCGCCAGCAGCAAGAGGAACGCCCGCAGGCCGCAGAACCGGCTGACGAACGCGTAACAGCCGCTCGCCGCGAGCATGAAAAGGAAGGACACCTGGTTGAAGTAGGCGAGCATCGTGTTTAACCGCGGCCCCTTCACGACCTTCTGTATCTCGGCGTCGAGCGGCAGCTTGAAGAAGCCGAGGTCAAACGCGAGCACGCCCAGCACGAGCCCGAACGCGCTCGGCGAGAGCGGAACGGCATACAATACGAGCAGGAGCACGGCGGCGATCCAGCCCGTGAGGAGCGTCGCCCCCATCAGAAAGCGTCTCCGGTCTACGAATCCGGCGATCACCTGCCCCGCGACGATGCCCGCTGCCGCCGCGCAAAGGAGCGCCCCCGTATGCGTAGCGTCGAGCCGCAACACCTCTTTTCCGTAAACGAGCACCCCCATCTGAAGCATCGCCGCCGCCCACCAGAAGACCGACAGGGTGAAAATGACGGCGTTCAGCCCGTCGTAGCGTACCGCCATGCGGTAGGCACGGCGGATGTAGCGTAGCGGATTGATGGCGTGCAACGCGCGATTGCGCTCTTCTTCCGCCTTTATCGCATAGCTGCAGACAAGGCCGAGCAAAGCAAATGAAATAAGGCAAATCTTGTCGATGTGGCGGGCCTCCGTGCCCGCCAGATCCGCCACCACGGCACCCGCCACCGTACCCAGCAGCACACCGAGGAACGATACCCCTTCCATGCCGCCCATGCCCGTGGAGATGCGCCCCTCGCCGCCGATATCGCGCACGAGCGCGTACTTGGCCGGCGAGTAGAGCGAGCTTTGCAACCCCATCAGGAGTACCGCGCCGATGACGAGCCATGGCGACTTGAGCGCAAAGCCCGCAATTGCCACCGCCATGATCGGCAGCTCCGCCCACTTGGCGAGCCGCACGATCCTGCGCTTGGGGAAGACGGCCGTCAGACGGTCCGCAAGCGGCGAGAAGAGGATATAGGGCAGCACGAGCGCGCCGGCGGTCAGTCCCATCGCGACGGCCTTCATCCGATCGTCGCTCAGCCAGCCGATGACGGTGAATCCGGCCAGGGTCTTCAGGAAGTTGTCGTTCAGCGTCCCGAAGAAGTTAGTGATATAGAGGGCAAGAAATGATCTGCTTGGCTTCGTCATGGTCTGGCTCCTTTTCACTTCAGCATCTCGAGAAGCCCGTCATCCACCGCCGCGCGGCCGATCCCTACCAGGCGCTCCGCATGGCGAAAGTCGAGCGTCCACACGTCGCCTACCTGCGGACGGATCAGCACGTCGGGCCGGTTCTCGGCGAAAACGCGACGAGTCATTTCCCTGTTGAAGATCGATATCGTGCCCACAAGCACGTCCACTATGTTGACCTTCGCCCAAGGCTTGCCCGCCAGCGTCGGGCTGGGCGGGTTGATATCGACGGCGATCACCTTCTCGGCGCCCATCTCGCGGCACGCCGCCACAGGCACGGGCTCCACGAGCTGCCCGTCGACAAGCACGCGGCCTTGCCGCTCGACGGGCCTGAAGATGCCGGGAATTGACATCGATGCCCGCACCGCCGAAAGCACGTCGCCTTCGCGCATCGTCACGGCCTCGCCGGAATCGAGATCGGTAGCGACCGCCGCGAACGGCAGCGCGAGATTGCAGAATTCCCTCGCGCCGATCAGCTTGGCCAGCAGCTCTTCCACGCGGCGCCCCTGCATCAGCGCCTTGGACGACAGGCGATTCCCGAACACCAGCTTCGGCAGCTTCTTCCAGTCCGGCTCCGCGCACCAGGCGAGCGCCGCGTCCACGCGCCCAGCCGCGATGATCGCCCCCGCGATCGCGCCGATGGACGTGCCCGCCACGCAGTGGATGGGAACGCCCAGTTCCTGCAGCCGTTGCCACACGCCGAGGTGCGCGATTCCCCGCGCGCCTCCGCCCCCCAACGCCAATCCTATCTTCATGCTTTTTCTCCTTCGTTTTTTGCGGGCATGGAAGCCCGCCACCTCGACAAATTAGGGCTGGCGGGCCTCTGCGCCCGCCATCCCCGCGCCCGCGACAAACAGCAGCTCCTTCATGCTTTGGCTCCTTTCACAATCCATACACAATTAACGCAAGAACAAGCGTAGATACCCAGAACATCCCGACAACGGCTATTGGCATCGCCATCATGACAGCAAGACCGGCTAAGAACCTCTCGCGACGGAATAGCCGTACGCCCCAAAGCCAACAAGCTATCGCTGAAACGATTATCAGCACGACGAAGTACCATTGCCACCACATCACTTGCCTCCATCAAGCAAGAGCGAAGCGAACACCGTATCGCAAATATGGTCGCGGACCTTCTCAGCCCAGGCGCGGACGCCGACGCCTTTCGGGCGGAAGGATTCGTGCCACGCCTTGTCAGCGAGGGCGTAGACCGAGACTTGCGCCCAGATCGACGACGTCCAGAGCTCCAACAGCTCTTCGTCATAGACTTTCATCGCCAGCAAGTTCCGCAGGCCGTCGTACACGGGCTTGCCGAAATCCCGCTTGAACTCGGTGTGGAACTTCGTGGGATGCGTCGCCTCGTGATGGAAGAGCCCCGCGCAGAGCTTCTGCGGCTTCGCTGAGGGGAGCGTCATGAAAAGGAAGTCGTCCACCCACTCGCGCACCGCCGCGCGCCAGCTCGCCTCGTCCGTCACGCGCTCCGCGAGCGACGCGAGCGGCGCGCCGAGCTCGCCGAAGAGTCGCTTCGCGATGACCCGGTAAAGAGCCTCCTTCGTGCCGAAGTAGCGGTTCGCGAGCGCCGCGTTCACCCCCGCCCGCGCGCAGATGCCGCGCGTCGAGGCGCCCTCGAACCCCTTCTCCGCAAACTCCTCGGCAGCCGCCGCGAGCAGCGCCTCGCGCGTCTCCTGTCCGTCGCTCCGTTCTTTCCTGGTCTTCATCGCACGCTCCTATTAAGGTAAGCACGCGATTACTTTATCAGATTCTCCGGAGGCTGTCAACGGCGCTGCGAAACTTTTTTTCGAAACGGCTAGTCGGACTCGCTCTTGGCGGTGAAGAGCGCGCGCACCTCGTCAACCACGAGCTTCGGGCGGCGGTAGAGGTCGTAGAGTCCGCCAGTGTTCACGCCGTAGGAGCGGTTGCGCGCGCCGCGTGTGCGCGTATACGTCTTGCAGTCGGTGAACTGCCAGATGGCAACGCCGGCGATGTCCTTCATCGCGAACATCTCCTCCAGCATGATCCGCTCGTACTCGGCCTGGTGGTCCTCCGTGTACTGCGCCTTGCCGCGCGGGTCGCGCACGCCGTAGTCGGCCTTCACGCCCGTCTCGCTCACGATGATCGGCCTGTTGTCCTTGTAGCGGTTGCGGAAGTAGGCCACGATCTCCTCGTGGCAGGCGCGGATGTTGTGCCGCATCTCATCGGACGAGCCCGTCTCCATCTCCCACGAGTACCAGCAGGGATAGGTATTGTAGGCGATGATGTCCGTGTTCGCGTGGGAGATGTCCTTCAGGTTGCGATGGCAGGCAAACGTAGCGAGATGCCCCGAGTCTTCGGCGCGGATGACGCCGAGCAGGCGATCGACAAGCGCCTTGCACGCCTTCGTGTCGGAATCCGGCTCGTTCAGGAACGCGCTCACGATCACGCACGGATGGTTGATCGAGTTGCGCACCATGAGGCGCGTCTCCTCCTCCTGCAGGTCGCAGAACTCGGGATCCGTCAGCTGCTTCGCCTTGTTGCCCCACCCCAGCGACTCTTCCCACACCAGGACGCCGAGCTCGTCGCACAGGTCGAGGAATGCGCCGCACTGCGCGTAGTGGCTGCCGCGGATGAAGTTGCCGCCGAGGTCCTTGAGGTTCTGCACGTCCTCGTACATGAGCTGGACGGGCGTCGTGACGCCGAACTCGTAGTGCGACTCGTGGCGGTTCACGCCCTTCAGATAAGCGGGCTTTCCATTCAGAGTGATACGCCCGTTCGCCGTCCCCACCTGGCGAATGCCGAAGCGCGCGCGCGCCGTCACGCCGTCGTACGCCACCGCCACCCGGTGCAGGTTCGGCGCGTCGTGGCTCCACAGCTTGAAGTCCGGCACTGACAACGTCGCCCGGCGGCCCGTGAACTTGACCGTCTGCGGCGCGCCGCCATCAAAGGAAACCGCCGCCTCGCAGTCCGTCGGCGCGCCCGCGCCCGCGAACTGCGCCTCGAGCTCAACCCGGCCCGTTTTGTAGTCGCGCGTGCGCACAACCACGCGGCGCAACTCCACGGGCTTCGCCTGAACGTCCAGCCACACGCCGTGGTGGAATCCGCCGAAGGGATAGAAGTCGTAAAAATCCCAGAAGAGCTTTACCTTTCTGTTGTCCACCACGGAATCGACCGCCGCCACCAGCTCATGCGTTCCCTTGGCGAGCGGCCCGGTCGCAAACTCGAACTTGCTCCACGGAAGCTTGCTCAGGCCGATCTCGCGACCGTCGATCCAGTAGCGCGAGCGCAACCCCGCGCCGTCCACCACGAGAAATGCGTTCACCGCGTCCGACGCAAGCTCAAACTGCCGTCGATAGCAACCCGTGCCGTGCTGATTGAAGTAGCGTGACATCGCGTTCCAGCAGCCGGGCACCGTCATCTTGTCGTTCGCCTCGAAGGCCGGAAGCGACACTTCCTCCAATGTTTTCCCCTTCTCGAAGCGGAAGTCCCACAGCCCGTCCAAGGCTATTTTCTCCATGGCCGAAAGCGTTCCAGCCGCCAGCACGACGGCCAGCCCTACGGACAGTCCCGCCTGATGATCCATTCGCATCTATCCTTCTCCTTCCTGGTTGTGCCGCCTTTCGGGCGGCGTTTCTCCTATTCTACCAAAAAGCCGCCTCCCGAAAAAGCATCTCGCCCCGAAAGGCGCGGGACACATGGAAGAAAGGGGGAGAAAATCCCATGCATACCGCGCCTTCCGGGGCGAGAGCCTGCGCGACAACCTTTCGGCTATCCGTTCTCATCGCACCCCCCACGAGGGGTGAAGACGGCACATAGTATAGATAATTTCTTATCGATAGTCAAGTACCCAAATAAACTTTTTTGGG
>CAMNLN010000266.1 GCA_946543025.1 uncultured Verrucomicrobiota bacterium | reverse complement strand
CAGCAGAAGAAGGTGGGGGTGCTCTCCGGCGGCGAACGCAACCGCGTGCACCTCGCGAAGCTCCTGCGTGGCGGCGGCAACCTGCTGCTCCTCGACGAGCCGACGAACGACCTCGACGTGGCGACGCTCCGCTCGCTAGAGGAAGGCTTGCAGGAGTTCGGCGGCTGCGTGATGGTGGTGAGCCACGACCGCTGGTTCCTCGACCGCATCGCCACGCATATCCTCGCCTTCGAGGGCGGCGGCAAGACGACCTGGTTCGAGGGTGGCTTCTCCGACTACCATGAGATGGCCGCCAAGCGACGAGGAAAATAGTCTTTTGCATGAAAAGGAGGCAACCATGGGAAGTCGCCTTGCAAAAAGAAAACATCCAATTCTCGGCTTTCTAGCCGTGCTGTCGGTTTGCGGCGCTGCGTCTGCGGCGACGGTGACGGCAACCCAGGCGAAGGCCGCCGTTCAGCGGTGGCTGTACGACGAGCCTGCGCTGGGATGCCCGTTGCAGGGCGCCGTCAGCGAGGTGCGCACCTGTACGCCGACGAACGGGGCGTCCTTCCACGTGGTGAAGCTGGCGGCGGGTGGTTTCGTGGTGACTTCCGCCGACACGCGGCGCGCGCCGGTTGTAGCGTTCTCGTCGGGCGCGGACCTGGTCGAAGACGAGGCCAATCCGCTCTGGGTGCTACTTAAAAAGGACCTGGCGATCCGGACGGCAGGTGAATCTGACGGGGGCGGCGTGCGATTGATGAGCGCGTCGCCGTCCGAGGTGGAATCCGCGAACGAGGCGAAGTGGGCAAAGCTGCTGGGAAATGGACCGCAGCTGATGTCCGTGCAAGGCGTCGCGTCCGTGTCTGACGTGCGCGTAGCGCCGCTCGTTCAGTCGAAGTGGGATCAGGACACGGCAGGCGGAGGCAACTGCTACAACTACTACACCCCAAACAACTACGTGTGCGGCTGCGTGGCGACGGCCGGTGCGCAGATCATGCGCTACTTCCGCTATCCCACGGCTTCGATGCCGCAGTACACGAACCCGAAGTGCGCCGTCAACGGTACGGCAACAACGCTCACGACCCAAGGCGGAACCTACAACTGGGGGCAAATGCCGTTGGAGCCGAATTCCTCCATGACCGAAACACAGCGACAGGCCATCGGCAAGCTGACGTCTGACGTCGGTATTTGCTGCAACATGGACTACGCATCTGGCGGCAGCTCTTCGGGGGGGTATATGTTGGCCCATGTCTTCACCAACCATTTTGGCTACGCGAGCGCGCAGGTGGCACAATGGCGAACAGACCAAAGCCGATCGGCTAACGTGAAAAACGCCATGCTGTCCAACTTTGACGCGGGATTGCCCGTTGCCTTGGGCCTGTCCAGTGCCGGTAATGGGCACGAGATCGTCGGCGACGGATACGGCTATTCGGACGGAACGCTCTACATCCACTTCAACATGGGGTGGGGAGGCTACGATGATGCCTGGTACGCGCCGCCTGCGATGTCGACCACCCAATATAACTTCAGCATCCTGGACGGCGTCGTGTACAATGTCTTCACAAACCACCCCGCCAACACAGTTATCTGCAGCGGGCGCGTGCTGGACGCCAATGGCGTCCCCGTGGAGAATGCGACCGTTACTGCCAAGAAGAGCGGAACCTCAACGGTTGTCAAGAGCGTAACGACCAACGCAAAGGGTATCTACGCGTTGATGCTTCCCGCTGCCGCCTATACGATTACGGCGACAAGCGGGGGCACGTCTGCTTCGGTTGGCGTAAATTTGAGCGCAAACGTGTCGATTGAATATTCACCTTCAGGTGGTTATTTGCTTGATCCCAAACCGCTGGTGAACAACATGTGCGAAAAAGACATTATGTTGACGGGCATTGCGAGCGTCTCGGAGCCGCAGTTCACGCCGGCATCCTGCCTTTTCTATCCGTCTACGAACATAACGATTTCCTGCGCGACGGCAGGGGCAACGATCCGCTACACGCTTGACGGAAGCGACCCGACCGAGTCCAGTACGCCTTACACGAGTGCGATCACGGTCAACGATGACACGGTCATCAGGGCGCGCGCGTGGAAGAGCGGCCTGAACCCAAGCGTGATTGTCTCGGCCACCTACACCTATGACGCCGCTCAAGGCGCGCCCAAGGGCGACTACTTTGACGATCCCATTGTCATCACGGGTGCGAACGGCTCGCGGAGGATTGAGGACAACTCCGCCTATACGGTAGAGGCAGGTGAACCGAATCATACATTACAGAATGGAGGTTACTACTACCAATATCATACGGTCTGGTACAAGTGGACGGCTCCAGGATCGGGGACAATGAGTTTCGCCACCCAGGCGTCGACGAGTACGACTCTTTACCAGACTTTCGTTGCTGTTTATACGGGTGACACGATGGCGTCTATTTCTCGTTTAGCCGTTGCAACGACACCAGGAGGTGGCGATTACGCGACAACAGTTTCGCTTGAGGTTGAACAGGGCATGACTTATCGAATTGTCGGGATGATCGGGCGTGATGTCACGACAGACTTTACCCTTACTTGGTCTGGGAATCTGACGGAGACGCAGACCGAAACCTCCACAACCGAGGTGCCGGTGCCGTACACATGGCTCGACACCTACTTCGCCGGACAGGGAACGAGCGCGCAGGCGTACGAAACGTTGGCGAACGCCGACCAGGACGGCGACGGTTTTACGACATGGCAGGAATACCTGGCTGGAACAATTCCGACAAGCGCGGCGAGCTGTTTTAAGGCGACCATCCGCATGGAAGGTTCCACGCCTGTCGTCGAGTGGAACACGACGAACGGCAATCTGAACGCGCTCGGCTACCAGTATGTGCCGAAGGGCGCAAGTAGCCTGACGCAACCCGTCAACTGGCAACCGACATCGCAGGGACACCGTTTCTTCAAAGTGTTCATCGAACCGATTCGGTAGTCGTGTCGAGCGTGAAACGCCAGCTGGGGGAGTCGGACGAAGCGACGGCGGCGGAAGCGGCCACGCGGTAGCCGGAAACCCAGAGGATTTCGCCCGTGATCGCATCGGCGAGGATGGGAAGCGTCGCGCGGACGGCAGGCGGAACCTTGGCCGTCACGAAAACGTCCTGAAGCTTGCGGCTGTGTCCGTTCAGACCTACGGGCGCGATGCGGTCGCCCGGTCGCCAGGTGCGCAACTCGATCGTGCGGCCGGCGAGTGCGGCGCGCGACAACTCGCACGTGGCCGGCAACTGGCCGATGGCCTCCGGCCGACGCTCAAAGCCGATGGCCTCGCAGACGGTTAGGGTCAGCTGACAATCCCGGGTGTCTTTGGTGTCCCGGGTGTCTTGGTTTCCTCTATTGCCCAGCTGTTGCCCCCTCTGCAGGTCGCCGCGCAGGATGGCGGCGGATTTGCAGAGATGTTCCGTGATGCGCGGGTCGAGATGTTCGCGCAGGAACGGCAAGATCACGTGCCGCACGTTGTTGCGTGGAATTGAGGTGTCCGCGTTCGTGCTGTCCTCTCGCCAGGCGATGCCGCGCGCCGCGAGGAAACGTCGGAGATCGGCGTCACGCACGTTGAGGAGGGGACGAATGAAGGTGACGCCGTCCACGTGCGAGACGGGCTTCAATCCGGCGAGACCGTCCGGTCCTGCTCCTCGCGCGAGTCGGAGGATGAATGTCTCGGCCACGTCGTCGGCATGGTGTCCGGTGGCGATGGCGTCAAGATTCAGGCGGACGGACATGCGGGCGAAGAAAGCGAGACGGACGCGCCGAGCCGCCATCTCCAGGGACTCGCCGCGCCGACGCCGCACGCGTGTGCGCAAGGCATGGAAGGGGAGTCCGTAGCGAGCGGCGAGGGATTCGACGAATCGGGCGTCGTCCGCCGAGTCGGTCCGTAGCCCGTGGTCAACGTGGAGAACGACGGCGTCGAATCCGTGCGTGGCCTGGAGACCGGCCATCAGCGCGAGCAGCGCTACGGAGTCTGCCCCGCCCGAGACGGCAAGGCCGATGCGCCGGCGTCGCGCGCCGTTCTGGCTGGAGAGGTCCATGCGGACATGATACGCGCTCTTGCGTGTTTCCGCAAGGGGTAAAATATGGTATACTGCTCGGCGTGAAATTGGACAGACATATTCTCTCGAACGAGGCCGGACCGCTTGCCCAGTTCGTGAAGTACGGAATCGTAGGCGTGATGGCCACGTGCGTACAGACGGGAATATTCTACGTCCTCGCGGCAACCTGCCTGAAGTGTCTGACGGCGGACGACTGGGCCGTAAGGCTGCTGGGACTGCCGTCGGTCGCCTTCACGGGCGAGGAGGCGTGGTATGCCTCGCGCGGCATGCTTGCCGCCGCCGCGACGGCAATCGGATTCATTGTCGCCAACGTCTTCTGCTGGCTGATGAACCGCTGGTTCGTCTTCAAGCCCGGCAAGTTCCAGTGGTACGTCGAGCTGGGGATGTTCTTCGGCGCGTCCACGCTGGCCACCGTCATCGCGCTCGGCGTCATGAAGTTCCTGATCGACCAGTTCGGGATGATGACGACGTTGGCGGTCGTGGTCGAGGTGATCGTCTCGTTCCTCGTCAATTTCTTCATCCGCAAGTTCGTGATCTTCAAGGGGTGAGGACGAGGCGTCAAAAGCTTAAACAAACCAAAACCGAAAGGAAAAGACTGATGAACAAGATGATAACAACCATTGCGGCCGCCGCGTGCGGCATCGCCTGTCTGGCGGAGAACGCTCCAGCTCCGGCCCCGAACGTCGAGCAGATGCAGAAAGCGCGCATGCAGCGCACACAGCGGATGATGCGCGGGATGCGCGGCGGCATCGAGACGAAGTCATTTGGCAAGCTGGCGGACGGCACCGAGACGAAGATCTACCGCCTGAAGGGCATGGGAGGTCTTATCCTCGACGTCACCGACTTCGGCGGACGCCTCGTGCGCTGCTACGCGCCGGACAAGTACGGCAACCTCGCGGACGTGACGCTCGGATGGAACACGCCCGGCGAGTACGAGACGCTCGGATTCTCCATGGGCACGCTCATCGGTCGCTACGGCAACCGTATCGCGGACGGCAAGTTCACGC
>CAMNLN010000265.1 GCA_946543025.1 uncultured Verrucomicrobiota bacterium | reverse complement strand
AAAAATCACCTTCGGAAAATTCACCTTCGAGAAACGAAGCTTCTATTTGGAACGAATGGCCCGCAACATGTAGGGCCAGTAGGCCTTCGTGTAGACAACGCAAGAGTAGACGTTCAGGCAGATCAGGAACGCCTCCACCGCGTACACGGTCCAGAGGAACGGACGGTCCCAGTTTTGGGGAAGATATCCGTGGAAGGCCAAATAAAGGTAGATCAGCCCCGCAGCCGGGAACGAAAGCGCCGTGCGCACCTTTCCCAGCCACATCGCGCTCACGTCCGCCTGGTAGGCGGAGGCAATCGCCCGCAGGAAGGTCACCCATTGGTCGCGCAGGATGTACAGCACCGTGAACACGAGCATCAGCGCCGCGTGGAACGCGTTTTCTCCTTGCGCACCGATCAGCCACAGAAGCGTCGGAAAGGACACGATGAAGAACACCTTGTCCATGAGCGGATCCGCCATCTTGCCGAAGGTGGAGACAACGCGCCAGCGACGCGCCAAATGTCCGTCAAAGAGATCCGAGATTCCTGCCAGAAACATCAGCAAGAGCGCCGTGGCGGCATAAGCCGCGCTTTCCTGGCGCTGCGCCGCCACGGCGCAGGCCAGGAACCCGAAAATCAACGGCACACGCGAGAAAGTCAGCGCGTTGACGAAGATGGAATGAAACCCCGGTTTCATGCTTCAGCGACAGACGCGGCGTTCTCGGCGTCCACCCCTGCGGCAGGCCCGCCGTCCGCCGAAGCGTTCGCGGCCAGGCTCGCCTGTATCCGACCGAGCAGACCCGTCATCTTCTCGCTGAGCACCTCTTGCTGCTGGCAGAAAGTCTTGAGCTCAGCCACCTGCATCGCGAACGCCTCGCACTGGGCATAGAGCATGCTGTTGCGCTCCACAAGGCCGCGCACCTGCTCCTCCAGTCCCTCCGCGCGCAGTTCCTGCTTCTGAAGATCGCGACGTGTCTTGAAGAGCTGCTTCAGAATCTCACCCGGCTCGATGTCAAGATCGTCGATCTTCATCCCGTCAGGAATCGGCACGAGCACGCTCTCGCCGCAGCGGACGCAATTGATCTGCAACCCGGCGCCGCGATAGTCGATGGCCAGGTTGTGCCCGCAGTGCGGACAGTCGAACACGATGTCCGTATCGCGGATGATCGTCCCGTTCTCTTCCGTGCCGTCCTCGACGGCGCTGCCATCGGCGGCGTCGGCTTTCTCGGTTGCTCCAAGTTCTTCTTCTGTCATGTGGCCTCCTGATTGTAGTTGACGGTCCTTGCGGCTGACATTATAAAACAAAGAGGGCCGATGCGCAAGCACCGACCCTCTTCGTTTTGCACGAGGCGTCTTAGGCCTTCGCGACCTTGCCCGACTTGATGCAACGGGCGCAGACCGTCTTGCGGCAGGTATTGCCCTTGCCGTCGGTCACGCGCACGGTGTGCAGGTTGGGAAGGAAGCGGCGCTTCGAGATGCCGGTCGTGTGCAGGCCGATGCCGCCCTTGTACTTCGGCGAACCCTTGCGAACGATATGACGCCCGGCCACCGGATGCTTGCCGCAGATTTCGCAGACTCTGGACATTTTCGTTTTCCTTTCTTGATGTCGTTACTTGCTCTCGGCTTCGCCCGGTTGCCACTCGACGCTGCCGAACGCATCGTCGAATGCCGCCGCAAGGCCGCCCAGCGGCTCGCCGCTCTTCGGCGCGCTGCTCGCAGGTCCGGTAATCACGTCGGAAGCCGATTCCTCGAGCGCCCGAACCTCTTCCTCCGTCATGTTGACGGCACTGATCGAAAGCCCGATGCGACGCGCCTCGCGGTCCACCTTGACCACGCGCGCCTCGACCTCGTCTCCCACGTTGAGCTTGTCCTTGACGCGCTCGACATGCTGGTCGGAGATCTGCGAGATGTGCACGAGTCCGTCCACACCGTCCTCAAGCTCCACGAACGCGCCGAACGACGCGATCTTCGAGACCTTGCCCTTCACGATCGAACCGACGGCGTACTTCGACGCGATCTCGCTCCACGGATCCGGGTTCGCCTGCTTCAGGCCCAGCGAAATACGCTGATCCTTCGGGTTGACGTCCAGGATCACCGCCTCGACCTGCTGCCCCTTCTGGAGGCACTCGGACGGATGGTTGATCTTGCGCGTCCAGCTCATGTCGCTCACGTGGATCATGCCGTCGATGCCCTCCTCGAGCTCGACGAACGCGCCGTACGTCGTGAAGTTGCGCACCTTGCCCGACACGCGCCCGCCAACCGGGTAGCGCTCCTGCGCCGTGTCCCACGGATTGTCCTGCGTCTGGCGAATGCCGAGCGCGATCTTCTGCTCCTTGGCGTCGACCGACAGCACCGCCACCAGGACTTCGTCGCCGACGGACAGCATGTCGCTCGCGCGCGCCACGTGCTTTGTCCAGCTGAACTCGCTGATGTGGACGAGCCCCTCGATGCCGGGGGCGATCTCCACGAACGCGCCGTAGGCCGCCAGATTCACGACCTTGCCCTTCACGCGCGCGCCGACGGGGAACTGGTCCGCGATCGTGTCCCACGGATTCTCCGTCGTCTGCTTGAGGCCCAGCGAGATGCGCTCCTTCTCCTTGTCCACGTCAAGCACCATCACGTCGAGCTCCTGCCCGACCTTGAGCATCTCGCTCGGATGCTTGATGCGGCCCCAGCTCATGTCGGTGATGTGCAGCAGGCCGTCGATGCCGTCCAGGTCGATGAACGCGCCGAAGTCCGTGATGTTCTTCACCTTGCCCTTGCGAACCTCGCCCTTCTGCAACGAGGCGAGCAGCTCCGCCTTCTTCTCCTCCATCGCGCCCGCGATGAGTTCGCGGCGGCTGACGATGATGTTGCGGCGCTCGTCCGAGATCTTCATCACCTTGAAATCGTACGTCTGGCCGATGTACGGCGTCAGGTCGCGCGCCGGCGTCACGTCCACGTGCGAGCCGGGCAGGAACGCCTCCACGCCGTCGATGTCCACGAGCAGCCCGCCGCGCACCACGCTGCGGATCGTGCCGGTCACGACGCACCCTTCGGTGTATTGCGCCTGGACCTTCTCCCAGCGGATCTGATCGTCCGCCGCCTTCTTCGAGAGATTGACCATGCCGGTCTTCTCGTTCTCCAGCTCGCGGAGCATGACGGAGAACTTGAGTCCGGGTTTCACTTCCGCCGGGTCGGCGAACTCGTCGATCCCGACGATGCCTTCCGACTTGTAGCCGATGTCCACGAACACGTCGTCGCCCTTGACGGCAGAGACGGTTCCTTCGACGATGGAACCAGGGGTGAACTCGGTGTTATCCATGCCGGCGCCGGCGAGAAACTCGGCGAATACGGCCGACTTCTCCGCAGGTGCGGTTGGTTTACGAATAGCCATTTGTTTGTTAGTTAGGTTTGTTAGCGATCACGGTTTTCTGCCGTGCCTTCCCCGTCGGTGGGCGAAGGAAGAAATAGTATATCAAAAGTTTTGCGCGGGCGTAAGGGGGCAATCCGCACTTTTTTACGGGCCGTCAGGCGTCCATGTTCGCGACGGCAAGGGCGGCGTAGTCGCCCACGTTCTCGCTGAGGCCCGCCGGGACGATCCGGCACACCTTCAGCGCGCCCGGCAACGCCTCGCGGGCAAGGATCGGTTCGATCTCCGCCATGAACAGGTCCGCATTACGCATGAATACGCCGCCCAACACGATCACCTCCGGATTGAGGATATCGATCGTGTAGGCGAGGATGGTGGCCAGCTTCGCCGCGCTTTCCTTGAAGACGCGCGTGCAGAACGGATCGCTCGCGCGCACGTAGCCGAAGATATCCTTCGTGGTCAGTTCGCCCGTCCGCGCACGCGCGGCGGATTCGCTGCCGTCGAATTCCATCTCCCATTCCCGCGCGCGAATGCCCGCCAGGCGCGCGATGCCCGCGCCGGAACAAAAGCCTTCCGCGCTCCCGTCCTTGTTGTAGCCTTTCGGCCCCTGCGGCGCGAGGCGGATATGGCCGATCTCCCCGGCGTTGTCGTTCGTGCCGGAGTAGAGCCGCCCCTCGATCACAATGCCTGCCCCCAGACCCGTGCCGAACGTCATGAACACCATGTTGCGGCAGCGACCGCCCGCGCCGAACTTCCACTCGGCGAGCGCGCACGCGTTCGCGTCGTTCTGCACGCGCGTCGGCACATGGAACCGGTCGGCAAAGTACTTCACGATCGGCACGTCGTCCCATCCCGGCAGGTTCGGCGGCGACTGGATCAGCCCCGCGCGGCTGTCGAGGGGACCGCCACAAGATATGCCGATGTTGGCAAAGGAATACTGCAACGCAGAAATCTTCGCCGCATACAGGTCCAGCACCTCGTGCCAAGACTTCCCCGCCGTGGGGAACTCCTCGCGACGGACGATCTTCACCGCGTCGTCAGTCACCTCGCCCACGCACAGCGCGCACTTCGTGCCGCCGATGTCCAGTCCAATCGAATATTTCTCGTTCATCATCATGTTACCGCACTATTCTCCACACACTACTGCACCACTGAAGGATTCGGGACGATCTCAACGCTTGATAACGCGCGTTTCATCTGCGGAGGGGAAAGCAATCCCCCTCATCGGAAGAGCATCATCGTGCCGCCGGAGATGACCTTGATAAGGGCCGTAGCAGTGGCCGAATGGCCCGCCGCGTCGGTAGCCGTCACCGAGTAGGTCGCCGTGCCGGGTCGAGTTGTCGCGACATCCAATGCCCCGCCCGTCGCGCCTGCGATCGGCTCGCCGTCCTTCATCCACTGGTAGGTTTCGGCCGTAGGCGCGTACGCGACGAGCGTCAGCGGGTCGTGGATCATCACCTGCGCATCCTCCGGCGCGGACGCGAACGCCGGCGCGTCCGTTTGCCCGCGCGCCGTCGGCCGCACGAAGACATACAGGTCGCGCGTCGTGTACGAGCCAGCGTTTCCGTCCGAGTACACCGTCCAGTCGGGGTTGCTGCCCGTCGGGCAGTTTCCAATGCCGATGTTGGGGATGGTGACTTTATCCCAGCCTTCTCCTCCACCCAGATAATTCAGGGCCATCACCGTCTGCCCGGCGAGATAGCTGTGTACCTGGAACGAACAGTAGACG
>CAMNLN010000264.1 GCA_946543025.1 uncultured Verrucomicrobiota bacterium | reverse complement strand
GCGCAGGTGAACAACATCCAAATGCTTCAGACCCAGAACGGTCAGGGGTATCTCGTCGGCGTCCATTCATGGGGGCCAGACGGCAAGGAGGATACGCTGGACGACATCGATACGATGCCCGTGACGGTGGAGTGACGAGAGTTGGGAGTTAAGATTTAAGAGTTAAGAGACGAGGGTTGAAGCCATGAAATTTCTTGATCCAGACAGCTTGATTGCGCGCGTCTCGTGTCTCGCGTCTCGTGTCCCCCGCCCCCATTCCTCCGGCTTTACCCTCGTCGAGCTGCTGGTCGTCATCGCGATGCTGATGCTGCTGGCCGGCGCGGTGACGTCGTCCGTCGCCTCCGCCCAGCGGCGCGCGAAGATCGCGCAGGCCACCGCCGAGGCTCAGGAGATGACGAATGCCATCCGTGCCTTCGAGCATTTCTGGGGCGAGCAGGACCTGAAGAGCAAGATGCCGAAGTGCAATAACACGGAAGCCACGGAGGGTGCCATGTCCTTCATTCTCGGTGGCGATCCCGGCCCGGACGGGGAGAAGCTGCCGGTGTTGTACAACGCCTCGATCAAGGGCGGAAAGATCCTCGATCCGTGGGGGCATGCCTACCGCGTGACGATCAAGGAGGGGAAGTCGTTCGCGAGTACGCCGGATCCGACTGACCAGCTGAAATCCTACGTCGCATTCCCGAACTTTAACCGCCGCGGGGCGGACAACTGAGGATTGGCTCGTGAAAAATTATTTGAAAGAGAAGGAAAGTCAGGCCGGCAGCGCGCTCCTCGTCGTGCTGGGATTCTTGTCCTTCATGGTGGTGAGCGCGGTGGCGTTCGCCATCTACATGCGCGCCGAGCGCCTGCCGTCGAGCGCGCTCCGCCGCAACGTGGCGACGCGCCATCTCGTGAAGGCCGCCATGGCGCACGCCATGTCGCGCGTGGACGACGCCATCCGCAACGACCCGTTTCCTGGCGCCGCGAACACGAACGGGAACCTCGCCGCCAACTTCTACCACGACCGTGACGACAACGCGTTGGACGTGTGGTACGGGCGGGTGTTTATGCCGCCGAACCCTGCCGGCCTGGTGGACGATGGCGGCAGCGATGTTCGGGGGGCGAACGAGCCGGGCGATCTGAACAAGTTTGCCTGGCGTTTCGCGCCGATCACGGAGACGGTGAGCGTGCTGAACCTGGAGGCGCTCGGCTACTTGCCGCCGCCGCTCGTGAACGACGTGCGCTTCCTGAGCCGCAGCACGTGGACGGCCAAGTGGCAGAACTTCCCGTTCGACGCGGGACGCTTCGCCTTCTGCGCGGTGAACGTCTCGGACTACCTCGACGTCAACCGCACGAAGGTCGGCCTTCGCTCGTCGCCTCTCGATTCCTGCATTTCGCTCCTGGGGACGGTCTCGGCCACGAAGAAGGACGATGGCAACTACGACATGGCGTCAAACGTGTCAGAGGCGGATTTTACGCAAATCCTCGGACCGGACGCGACGGGGCGGCAAAGCTACTCCAATCCGGACGGAACCGGCGGCTCGTCGGCGGGGGGAACGGTCCCGTACGTTTCGATGCTCGACTACAATCTGGCGCTTGGCGATCAGACTTTGGGCGGAAGCCTCGTGCGGTCTCTTTTCTATCCGTGGATCAAGAACGGGGGTAGCGGATACTTCTACGGCGGGACGGTGCTTTCCTCGTTGGGGATCCAGCAGGCGATGCGCCAGCCATTCGTCACCGATTCGTTCTTTGCGGCGTCGAACACGACGTCCAGCGCCGAGGTCGATTTCGCGAAGCGCGACGGTCAGCCGTTCCCCGACATCGACATGAGCAGCAGCAGCCTGAACTTGAACGACGTGGCCATGGGCACGAGTTCGAAGTTCCTCAAGAGGATGTTCGACATGGGGTTGATCTCGATGCCCGACGTCCCCGTGATCTACGACTATCTTGACCACGACGACGTCCCGCTCTCGCTCGCCATGCCCGGCGTGGAGTGCGTGCCGATGGTCACGGCGGTGGAGCTGGTCGGGAACAATCTCGCCAAGCTCAAGGTGATGCCCGGTACGCCTGTTTCCGATCCGGCGACCTTGCCCGAGAAATTCACAGGCACCCAGACGAAGAAGACGCCGTACAAGCTCGATCCGTCCAGCTTCGATTCGGGAGCGGCAGGCGTTCGTGTGCTGGTGTCGTTCCCGTTCCGCCACTTTCGCGGACGGAATATCGACGACTTCAAGGTGCAGGTGGCGATGAAGGTGTTCGTGGCGTCCGGGGATGTCTCCGTTCGTCCGGCGGACGGCCTCAAGGATTTGCGCCCGAAGGACAAGGCCGAATGGAACGGGCAGAGCAAGGCGTTTACCCTCGACGGAAAGGATCCGGGGGACGCGCTCGCCTGGTCGCTCTATTCCGATAAGGTGAACGTGTCGATTCCAAACGAATGCAAGACGCAGGAAGACGCCGTCATGCAGGTCGACGTGACGCGCTGGAACGGGTCGGCGGGGGTGCCGGGAGATCAGGACTTCTTCTCGGTCATTACGAAGCAAGATTACGATAACGGCATTGCCAAAGGCTCTCCCCAGCCGTTCTATCAGCTCAACTTGCGTCCGTTCAAGGACGGAACGCTCCTGCCCGGCGGCGAGCAGGCGGGCGACGTGAGCACGGCGGCATTTGCGGCAGACCAGTTCAGGACGTACGCGATGCTGTGGGTGCGCATCACCGATTCCTCGGGAGACGTGACATACGATCTTGCGCCGGCGGTCGTGGCGGACGACGACGTGTTGAACAGCAGGAACAACCTTGGGATGTACGCCCAGTTCTTTGGTTCGACAGACGCTTCCGCATGTCTGCTGTTCGGTGCCGACCCGTCCACGAGCTACACCTACGCCAACATCGCCGCAGGAACTCTGACGGGGTTGGACGGGGCTGACCGCAACTGGCAGCCGAAGGCGCTCGCGGCGGTCGATCCGCGCTACAACTACGCGCCGGAGGATTGGTTCACGTGGAATCAAAGCGTCGGTGCCGTCGCGTGGCTCGATGCGATTGCGAATGCTGGCTTTTTCAACGTCTCGGAAAACCGCGATCCGGACGTCTTCATGTTCACGTCGAACCAGGGGTATCTCCAGTCGCTCGGCGAGTTCGCGTTCCTGCCGCGCCTTTCGCAGTGGAACAGCCAGCCGGGTAGCCGCATTTCCCCGATACTCAAGAATGCGCCCGGTGCCAGCGCGGCGGCGGTTCATGCGCCCGATCCGAAGAGCATCTTGAATGTAGATTGCGCATGGCGCACATATCCGGTCGACCATGAATTTTACGAGGATTGCGCGTCGATCGGCATCGGGCGCAATTCTGACAACATCCAGGCGGTGAATCCCTTCTCGGACAACGGAAACGTCCTGCTGGCGGCGTTCGCCAACACGCCCTGCGACTACTGGACGACGGGGCGGACGGTGGCCGGTGCAAAAGAGCTGGACGACGACCTGAAGGCGATCGTGGACAAGATGGGCGACAAGAACCAGACTTCCGGCGACGCGATCAAGGATGCGAACGAATGTCTTAAATATGCCTTTTGCGAGAAAAACATGGACGCCTCGTCCAGGATGGAGCCGAATGACCTGTGCGCGATCATGCGGAGCGTCACGTCTTTCATCCGTGACGGCGACGACGAACACCGATGGAATGCCATGACGCCCTGGGATGAGCGCTATGACGCGTTGCCGTGGTTCAGCGGCCTTGATCCGCAGGATGACAATTCCTTCAAGAATTTCATGGGGGCGACGTTGGACAATTGTCCGCTCTACTCCATCGACCGCAAGTTCCTGTATTCCTACTGGCGCGAATGCTTCGCGAACAAGCAGCAGCTGTTCCTCATCTTCGTTCGGGCGGAGTCGACGGCGCTCGGCGGGCCGGGCGAGGGGACTCCGGCCCAGCAGGGCGGCCGCGCGGTGGCGCTCGTCTGGCGCGAGCCGACGGCGTACGATGATGGCAACAACCCGCAATCGACAAAACCGGACTCAAAAGCATCTGCCGATGAACTGGTCAGGCAAGACAACCAGTTCATGACGCATCGGCGCCCGCACCGCATGAGGGTTCTGTTCTACCACCAGTTCGATTGATGGATTGCGGGATTGGGGGATTGGCTGAGCGTGGGAACCCACGGAAGATCCGGAAACGCCTCCGGCGGTACGGAAAGCGGCTGACGAAGATTGCGCGCTGCGTCGAAAGCCGCCTTTGATTCACGTGGGAAGTTGCAAAACACGGGGAAGGTTTGAAGGGCCTGTCCCCTCGGGTTTCCCAATCCACTTCTGCACATCTACATTTCTACACGGCCCAATATGCTATACGGCCAAAATATAACCTGCTGTCAGGATGTTGATCCGTTTTTCTACAGCATCTGGTGGATAACGGCAACAGCTACATGAGCGCAAATGTCACGCACATGATTCCAGTCTTGGTATTGCATGTCAAGATGCTTGTACTGCGACAAATCCGTCTCGTCCAGATCGTATGGCAATGGATTGGCCAACTGGTTGGCAAGCTGCTGAAGAGGCGACGCTCCGTTTGGCTGGGGATAGTAGTCGTCGAATTTAGCAAGAGCATCCCTGATACCGTCGTCCCCCAGCATCATGCTCATGGCGGCGAGGTCGAGATAGTCGCGAGTTGCATTTCGTTTCAAGGCAAGCACGGCCTTGATCCTGAACATCTCCCCCTTGGTGGGAACCGTAAGCCTTACCCCTTTCGCCTCTATGACGGTGGTCTCCAGGGGGGCGCTTCGGATCAACTGGCGCACTCCAGTTTCAATTCCGTCGAGCGATCCGAGAATCAAGACCGGCCGCCTGACACGCGCAGTCTGCCAGCCAGCGACGGACTCAAGATCGGACAGTATTGCGTCAAATCGTTCCCGCAGGTCCGTCAAGACACGGTCATGATCGACGGAAATACGATGATGGGCGTAAGTGGCCGCTGCCGTTCCTCAGACAAGCACTGTACCTGGGACGATTTTTTGAAGGTGCGCAGCAGAGGAAAGCAACCATTCCCATTCTGGAATCGGCTTATCCGGCATAAAGCCTCCACAAATGGTATTTCTGGTCGTA
>CAMNLN010000263.1 GCA_946543025.1 uncultured Verrucomicrobiota bacterium | reverse complement strand
CCAATGAGCAGGAACAGTTTTATGGCGTTGGCCCTCTGTGCGGTTACGGCGACCGCACAGGCGGTTGAGGTGTGGCAGACGTTCCGCGAAGAGCGGTTCACGCGCGGGAACGTGAACCTGCGTCCGCTCCAGGCGGCGGACGAAGCGGACTGGATCTGGATCGCGGACGGAGGACCGGCGAAGGGCGAGATGGACGCCGTGCGCTTTGTGTGCGATTTCGTTCGCGGCGCTCCGGGGCTTGAGATTGACGTCTCCGCCGACGAGCGTTTTGTCCTCTTCCTCGACGGACGCGAGATCGCGCGCGGGCCGCACAAGGGACTGGTGAACCACTGGTACTACCAGTCGTACAAGATTGACGGCCTTGAACAGGGCGCACACTGTCTGGAGGCGGTCGTCTACCGCATGGAGTCGGCGCGCCCGCGCGCGGTGTTGAGCGTCGGGAAGGGCGGTTTCCTCTTGAAGGCGAACGGCGCGTACGACGCGCAGCTGACGACGGGCAAGGGCAAGTGGCAGGCGCGGCGGATCATGGGTACGCGCATGGAAGGCTTTGGCGACAGTCAGGGGTTCGGTGGCTCGGGGCAGTCTGTTGCGGCGGGTACCGGATTTCTTGATCCGGCGGCTGCGGCGGGCGCGCCGTGCGGGGTGAAGATCGTCCGTCGGCGCGTGCTGGACAGCGAATACGGCGTTCCGCGCGAGGGCTGGGCGCTCTTCCCCACAGAACGCCCCGACCAGATGTCCGTACGGCGGCAGCCGGGAGGCTTCAAGGCCGGGCAGCCGCTTTATCGGGCGGACACCAACGTCTATTATCAGGCCGCCGACGCCGCGTTCCCGCTTGTCGTGGAAATGAACGCCCTGCTGCGCGAGGGGAAGCCCGTCACGATTCCCGCCGGCACGTGCGCGCGGCTCATTTGGGACATGGGCGACTACTACTGCGCGTATCCGATTCTTGAGACTTCGGGCGGCGAGGGAGGGGAAATCCGCTGGGGCTGGGCGGAGTCGCTCTACGACCGTACGCATGACCGCGCCGACCGTAACGCCTTCGACGGCAAGCGGTGCGCACACGCGATGCGCGACACGTTCCGTCCGGACGGTCGCGCGAAGGCGACGTTCACCGCGCCCTGGTGGAGGTGTGGTCGCTGGTGCGAGTTCGAGGTCAAGACGGCGGACGCGCCGCTCGTGCTTACGAAGCTCGCCTTCGACGAAGTACGCTATCCGCTTGCCGCGCGTGCGTCGTTCGCCTGCGACGACGCCTCGCTCGCGGACGTGTGGCGGCTCTGCCGGCGCGGGCTGGAGAACTGCATGCACGAGACGTACATGGACTGTCCGTACTTCGAGCAGCAGATGTATCCCGGCGACACGCGCGTCGTGATGCTGATCGCGAATGCGCTGAGCGGCGACGCGCGCCTCACGCGGTTTGGCGTGGGACATTTCGACTACGCGCGCCGCGAGAACGGCCTCGTGCCGATGAACAGTCCCTGTTTCCTGGTGCAGGATTCCTCCACGTATTCGATGTGCTGGGTGGCGATGCTGGGCGACTACGCGCTCTGGAACGGCGGAAGGGAATTCCTGAAGGCACGTCTCCCGGGCATGCGCCATACGCTTCATTTGCTCTTGAACTGCGCCAACGAGGAGGGTCTGCTGGAGAATCTGCCGGGGTGGAGTTTCCAGGACTGGGTGGAGGACTGGGATTTCTACGGAAACGCGCCCGACGGGCGGCTCGGCCTCAGCGCGGTGAACAACTTGCTCTGCGTATACGCGCTCGACAGCGCAATCCGCGTGGAGGAGTACGCGGGCGACAAGCTCATGGCAGACTACTGGCGCGCGCGCAAGAAGGCTCTGGCGGAAGCCGTCGTGTCCACGTTCTGGGACGAGCGGCGCGGGATGGTCGCCGACACGGCGGCCCACGACCGCTTCAGCGAGCATGCGCAGTGCCTTGCGCTCCTGGCGGACATCCTCCCGGCCGATCGTACGCGGCGTGCGCTGGACGGTCTGCTGCAGGATAAGGATCTTGCGCGCACGACCGTCTATTTTTCGCACTACCTCTTCGACGTGTATGTGAAGTACGGGTACGCCGACCGCTTCCTCAAGCGGCTTGACCTTTGGCGTGGCTATGTGAAGATGGGTCTCAAGACGCCCCTTGAGGCGCCGGGTGTTCGCGCGCGCAGCGACTGCCACGCATGGGGTTCGCATCCGATCTACCATCTGCTGAAGGGCGTGGCCGGCATCAAACCGGCGGCGAACGGCTTCGCGGCCGTCCGCATCGCGCCGCAGCCGGGCGGACTCAAATGGCTCAAGGCGACAATGCCCACGCAAAAAGGGGATATCGTCCTTGATTTGCATTTCAGCGGTGATGCTGCGACTGGTACGGTGACAGTGCCGAACGGTCTCCCCGGCGCATTCATGTGGCGCGGCGTCGAACGGCCGTTGAGCGCTGGCGTCAACATAGTCGACCGATAGGAATAAATGGGAAACGATGAACTGTAGGGTCGTTCCTGAGCTTGATTGCGACGCGGACGGGAAATGCTATAATGTCCGCCAGATTCAACGGAGGCGAAGATGTCCGACGAACAGAACAAGACCGAAAAGAAGACGCTCTTCATCATCGACGTGATGCCGTTCCTCTACCGCGGGCATTTCGTGTTCCTCCGCAACCCGCGCGTCACCTCCACTGGCATCACCACCTCCGCGCTCATCGGCTTCGCGAACGGGATCGTCTCGATTCTCAAGGACTGGAAGCCCACGCACGCCGCGTTGGCGATGGATCCTTCCGGACCCACGTTCCGCCACCAGGCCTACCCGCCGTACAAGGCGCAGCGCGAAAAGATGCCCGAAGACCTCGCCGCCAACATCCCGTATGCGTTTGAGCTGGCCGAGGCGTTGCGCCTGCCCGTGATCCGAAAGGAGGGCTTCGAGGCCGACGACGTGATGGGTACGCTCGCCGTCCGTGCGGCGGCCGAGGGTTACGAGGTCTATCTTGCCACGCCGGACAAGGATGCCGCCCAGCTCGTCGCGCCGCACATCCGCCTCTTCCGGCCTGGTCGCGCAGGCGAGGATGCCGACGTCTACGACGAGGCGCGCGTGAAGGAGCATTGGGGCCTTACGAGCCCCGCGCAGATGATCGACTGGCTGGCGCTCGCGGGTGACGCTTCCGACAACATTCCCGGCATCCGGGGCGTGGGCGAGAAGACGGCATCCGCGCTCCTCGCGCAGTACGGCACGGTGGAGAACCTGATCGCGCACGCCGCCGACCTGAAAGGCAAGACGGCCGAAAAGGTGGCCGCCGGCGCCGAGGACGCGAAGATGTCCAAGTTTCTCACCACGATCCGTACGGACGTGCCGCTGGACGTGTCGCTCGATTCGCTTGCGCGGCAAGAGCCGGATCGCGAGCGGCTGGCGGCGGTCTGCGCCAAGTACGAGCTGAACCACCTTGCCAAGAACCTCCTGGGCGCAGACGCCGCCCTCGCGCCGGCACCTTCCTACAAGAAGCTCGCGGACGTGCCGCACGACTATCGCCTCGTGACGACGGACGAGGAGGCGCGCGAGCTGGCGCGAGTCCTGGAGGCCGCGCCCATGTTCGCGTTCGACACGGAGACGACCGGCACGGACGCGCATACGGTCGACCTCGTGGGCGTCTCTTTCGCCACAGAGAAGGGGAAGGCCTGGTACGTGCCGATCGCACGTCCGGCGGCACCCGCCGATGACCTCTTTTCCTTCGCAGCCGCGCAGTCCGCACCGTCGCTGCTGCACCATTTCGCCGCCGCGTTCGCAGATCCCTCGAAGACGTTGATCGCGCAGAACGCCAAGTACGACATGACCGTCCTCGGCCGATACGGCATCATGTTCGGTTCCACGGTGCGCGACACGATGCTGGAGCACTACGTGACGGACGCCGCCGCGCGGCACGGCATGGACGGCCTTGCGCGCGAGTTCCTCGGCTACGACCCCATTCCGTACGAGGCGGTGGTGGGCGAGAAGACGCGCGGCCAGGAGCAGCTGACGATGGCCGACGTGCCGCCGGCGAAGATCCTCGACTACGCCGCCGAGGACGCCGACGTGACGCTCCAGCTCGATGCCGTGTTGCGTCCGCGCGCCGCCGAGGCGGGCGCGCTTCAGGCGCTCGAGCAGAGCGAGGAGCCGCTGGTGCCGATCCTCGTGGAGATGGAGTCCGCCGGCGTGCACATCGACGTGCCGGCCCTGCGCGCGTACGGCGCGACGCTCGACCGCGAGATTGGCGCGCTCGCGGCGGAGATTCGCGGTTACGGCGACGGCAGCCTCAACCTCGATTCGCCCTTGCAGCTCTCCGAGTTCCTCTTCGGGAAGCTCGGCCTTAGCTCGCAGGGCGTCAAGAAGACGCAACGCGGGTTTTACGCGACGGACGAGAAGACGCTCGTGAAGCTGGCGGATGACCATCCCGTCGTCGGCAAGATACTCGAATACCGTGCCTGCGCCAAGCTCAAGTCGACCTATGTCGACAAGCTCCCGCAGTGCCTTGGGCCAGACGGACGCGTGCACACCACCTTCGCGCAGGCGTTCACGGAGACGGGTCGCCTCTCCTCCTCCGACCCCAACCTGCAGAACATCCCCATCCGCACGGAACGCGGCAAGCCGATCCGCGCCGCCTTCATCGCGCGCGACGCGAACCACCTCCTCGTCTCCGCCGACTACTCGCAGATCGAACTGCGCATCATGGCGGCGATGAGCGGCGACGAGACGATGCTCGCGGCGTTCGCGCACGGCGCGGACATCCACCGCGAGACGGCCGCGCGCGTCTACGACGTGATGCCCGCCCTCGTCACGGACGAGATGCGCCGCAAGTGCAAGATGGTCAACTTCGGCATCATCTACGGCATCTCCGCGTTCGGGCTCTCCCAGCGCCTGCACGTGCCGCGCAAGGAGGCGGCGGACCTGATCGACGCCTACTTCGCGCTCTACCCGAAGATTCGCGCGTTCATGGACACCGCCATCGCCAAGGCGCGCGAGACGGGCTACGCCGTCACCGCGCTCGGCCGGCGGCGCACGATCCGCGACATCTCCTCGCGAAACGCCACCGCGCGACAGGCCGCCGAGCGAGACGCCATCAACACGCC
>CAMNLN010000262.1 GCA_946543025.1 uncultured Verrucomicrobiota bacterium | reverse complement strand
AGTGGAAGTCGAACTTCGGGAAGAGCGGATGGTCGAGCATCGCGATGTACATCGTCGGGACGCCATAGACGGCGGTGCACTTCTCGCGCTCGATTGACATCATCACCTGGATGGGATCGAACTTCTCCAGGAACACCATCGTGGACCCGTGGTTGACGCAGCTCATGACGCCGAGGACGCAGCCGAAGCAGTGGAAGAGGGGCACGGGGATGCAGACGCGGTCGCGGCAGGTGAGATTCTGGCAGGCGCCGATCCAGAAGCCGTCGTTCGCGATGTTGCGGTGCGTAAGCTGCACGCCTTTCGGAAAGCCCGTGGTGCCGCTCGTGTACTGCATGTTGACGACGTCGTTGACGTCGCACTCGCCCTGGCGCTTGAGGTAGTCCTCCCACGGCGTCTCCACCGCGAGGGAGAGCACCTCGTTGAGCGAGTACATGCCGCGGTGCTTCTCGCCGCCGAGGAACATGACGCGCTTCAGGTGCGGGTACTTCGCGCTCTTCAGCTCGCCGCGCGGCTGTTCCTTGAGCTCGGGGACGAGCGTATAGATCACGTCCACGTACGAACAGTCGCGGTAGCCGGAGATGATGAAGAGGTTCTCGGTGTCGGACTGCGTGAGCGCGAAGTCCATTTCGTGCTCCTTGTAGTTCGTGTTGAGCGGCAGGAGGATCGCGCCGATCTTCGCGGCGGCGAACATGAGGACGACCCAGTGGGGGACGTTCGTGGCCCAAAGGGCAATCTTCTCGCCGCGCTTCACGCCAAGCGCCATCAGGCCGCGCGCAAGACGGTCCACTTCCTCGCCGAACTCGTACCAGGTGAGACGAAAGTCGCGATCGGCGTACACGACGGCATCGTTCTCGCCGCAACGGGCGATCGTCTGGTCGAGCAGCTGGCCAAGGGTGTATTCGCGGGTGACGGGCAGGTTCTTCCACGGCACGCCGCGGCTCACGCTTTGCGCGAAAGGCGCCTGCGTAGGCGTAGTTCCGAACGGGTCTGACAGCTTGAATTCGCTCATGGTTTCTCGTCCCTTTTTTTCGGGGAATTTTGGCCGTTAATTATATCCTTTTCGCCCTAGACTGTCAAAATCGCTGTCGTCGCGACACAAGCAAAACATGCGTGTGCAGATACCCGGGATTGAATCCAAGACATGCCAGCCGTTCACCTTTTTTGATGCCGGCCAGCGCACGAGGTCATTCAGGCTCGTGGTTCAAACGCTTCGCCGGACATGTCGCTCGGCACGTGCCAGGCAGCGGGCGAGAGGTAGACAGAGAACACCTGTACGCCGTCGGGCGCGCAGTTGCGCTTGAACGCCTGCCCGAAGAACCGGCGGAAGAACACGTCCAGCCAGCCGGCGATCGTCTTCGCGTCGTACTGTCCCTTGAACGCCTTCTTCGCCGCCGCAAGAATCTGCTTGCGGTCCTCGCGACCTTCCACGAAATGCCACAGGAAAAAGTCGTGCAGCTCGTAGGGGCCCACCTTGTCCTCCGTCTTCTGAGCGATCTTTCCGCGCTTCGCCGGCAGCAGTTCGGGGCTGACGGGCGTGGCGATGATGTCCAGCAGCGCGTCTGCCGCCGTTCCAGGATGGTTCTCCGCCCACCAGCGGCAAACCTCGCGCACGACGGTCTTCGGCACGCCCGCGTTTACTCCGAACATGCTCATGTGGTCGCCGTTGTACGTGCACCAGCCGAGCGCGATCTCGCTCATGTCGCCGGTGCCGACGACGATGCCACCCGTCTGGTTCGCCTTGTCCATCAGGATTTGCGTGCGCTCGCGCGCCTGCGCGTTCTCGAAGGTGACGTCGTGCCGCCCGACGGGCTGGCGGATATCCTTGAAATGCTGGCGGCACGCGGGCGTAATGTCGATCGTCTCCAGCTTCAACCCCAGACCTTCGGCCAGCAGGTCGGCGTTTCCGCGCGTCCGTTTCGTCGTGCCGAAGCCGGGCATCGTGTAGACGTGTATGCCCTTCCTGTCCAGATCCAGCAGCTCGAACGCCGCCGCCGTCACGAGGAGCGCAAGCGCGCTGTCCAACCCGCCCGAGAGGCCGATCACCGCGTCACGGCAGCCGATCGCCGCCAAACGCCGCGCCAGCCCGCACACCTGCCGCCCAAACACCTCGTCCGGCCGTCCGCCGAACGGGAAGCGCGGATCGGGCCCCGCTTCCGTGAGAACCGTCTCGACGAGCGAGCACCCGAAATCGTCGACAAAATCGTCCGGCGTGACATTCCCCTCGATCCACGTGATCTTCGGCAGGTTCTTGATCTTGGAAAGTCCGTCCAGGAATTGCTTCTCAGCCTTCGCGCGCGCCTTGAGGAAGGCGGGATGGAGCTCTAGCGAGCCGCAGTCGCCACCTTGCACGGCGTCCGCCGGCAGCACGAGCTGCCGATGTCCGGCCTTGGCGGACATCCGCGCCAGCTTCAGCAGAAGATTCACGTTTTGCGCGAACGCGCCCGGACGGCGCCGCAGGAACGCATCAAGAAAACATTTCGGTGGCTTGTTGTTCATGGCGCCTCCATTATATCACAGCGCGTTTGCCCGAACGCTACTCGAAGATGACAAACGCAGGAATGCCCTTGATCCCCAGATCCTTGAACTCCGGCAACGCCGCGAAGGCCGACATGTCCTCGGCCTGGAGGCGCACGACGGCGTATTTCTCCAGTTCCTTCCGCACGTCGCCGTTCGCAAAGGTGGTCTTCTCCATCGCCAGGCAGTTCTTGCACCAGGTGGCCCACACGTCCACGAACACGGGTTTGCCTGTCGCCTTGGCGGCGGCAAACACCTGCGGCCACGTGGCGGGTGTCGCCTCGAACCGGCCCGCCGCCTGCTCCGCGTGCCGCTGTCCGGATTCGGCCCGCGCCTGCCAGGCGTTCCAGGCCAGCCAGCCGTACCAGGCGGCCATGCCGAACATCACCGCGGCGAACACGCGGTTCACCCAGCGCATCCACGCGCCTGGCCGCGGCAGCACCTTCAGGCCCGCCGCCGCGAACGGCCACGGCAGGCCCATCCCCGCGCCCAACACGAACGGCAGCACCACGGACCATGTCCGCCCCGCCGCGAACCACTCCGCCGTCAGCACGAGCGTCGCGATCAGGATCGGCTCCACGCACGCGCCCGCCAAGACGGCCGACCATGCGCCCAGCGCGAACGGCTTCCAGAGCGACGGCACGGCATCCTTCGCTTGCGCACCGCCGCGCTTCGTGCGCGGACGGAACCGCGAAAAGTCGATCGTGAACACCTCGGACACGGCAAGCCCCAGGAACGTGAACACGCATGCCGCCAGCAGGCTGAACCATGGGCTCGACTGGATCGTGCCGAACGCCAGCCCGCCGAACGCCGCCGCAAGCCCGAGACAACCGTAGGCCGTCGTGATGCCCAGCCCGTACGCCGCCCCGCGCACGGCTCCCTTCCCCACGAGCGACAGGTTCACCGGCACGAGCGGCAGCACGCACGGCGTGAGGTTAGCCGCCAGGCCGCCCGCCAGCACCAGCAGCAGGATCATCCACAGAGCGTGGTCCGCCAGCTCCTTCGCCGCCGGCTCGTCGCGCAGGAACGCCGTCATCTGCGGTGCCTTGAGATAACCCACGGCCACGCGCGCACGGTCTTGTCCCGCGACGGTGCCCGCCGCAGGCGCCGCGCCGCCGTCAGGCGCATGTTCGGCCAGCGCGGCCTTGATCTTCTGCTCGGAAACGCCGGCCTCGCGCGCCATCTCCTCGGAGGGATAGCACACGCCGTCCACGCACACGGGCGCCGCCTGCACGGTCGCGGCCAGAAGAAAAGCCACAAGAGTCGTAAAAATTTTCATGCGACTATTGTACCAAAAACAACGCCTCCCGCCTCATGCGAGGAGCTGCGACGGACGGAACAGGACGTCGAGGCCGTCGTGCGCGAGCTGGAGGCCTGGCGGCAGCTGCTCGTCGAACGTCTTCTGCCCCCACTCGTAGTAGCCGATGTGCGTGAGGTAGACCGGCTGGCCAGGATTGGGCATGTAGCGCCCCTTGCCGGGCTTGAGATAGGTCGTGAAGATGTCGTTCACCGTCGAGGCCGTGGAATGGGAGATGTTCATGCCGCCGAACTTCTGCACGGGATTACCGGTCGACTCCATGATGACGGCGGTAAGCGGCGCGTCCTTGCGGCAGCCGTGGAAGAACACCGTGGACATCAGGCCGGACGTGTCGGTCGCGTACAGAAGCCGCACCGCGCCGTCCCTGCACCGCTTCGTCACCTTGTAGATGAGCGCCTGCTCGTGCGGCTTGCCCGTCCAGTGGTTTCCAGGGAGCGGCAGGATCTCGTATCCGCCCAAGGCAAACGGCACGCACACGTCAAGCGGATGGATCTCGGGCAGAGCGGACGTCCTGCCGTCTGGGAGGGTCGGGATTGTCTCGACCGCTTTCTCGAAATCGCGCTTCGCGTCCTCCAGCAGCCACCCGCGCTGGAGATACACGTGCTTCACGCCGAGTTTCACGGCCGCACGCGGATCATAATGGTCGCCGTGCGAGTGCGTATAGACGATTGTCGTGGGATGGCATCCCTCCGGCAGCATGTCCGCGGCCATCCACGTGTAGTCGATGAGGAACGTGCCGTCGATCAACACGCTCGAATAGCGGCGGAATATCTTCGACGTGCGCGGCTCTTTTTCCCAGCACGCCGAGCCGCTGCCGAGGAAGCGCACGCGCAGCCCCTCCTCGTCTCCCGACGACGCGCCAAGCGCGTCGAGCCCGGCCGTCGCCGTCACCGCGCCGACGCCCATCGCAAAAGTTCTTCTTCTTACATCCATTTTCATCTCCTACCGGAAGATGATGCTGGTGCCGCTGGGGTGGACGGAAAGGACGACCTTGCCGCCAACCTTGCGGACGCCTGCGCGCCAGCTGCCACTCGCAGGGAGTGTCACGTCCAACGTCCAGCCCGACACGTCGCCCACAAGCCCTCCCGTCGATTCAAGCAACGTCGCGTGGAAACCTGGCGCCGTGATCGGCGTGTCCACGCGCACGGTCGCGAATGCCGGCAACGCCACGGCGTCTGTCGAAACGAGTGACGGCGTGCCCGAGCCGGCGGGCTGCGCCGCCATCGTCACGCCCTCCGCAAGCCGAAGCGCCTGCACGCGCGCGTTCGCGTTCGGGACGAGCGCGAGCGCGC
>CAMNLN010000261.1 GCA_946543025.1 uncultured Verrucomicrobiota bacterium | reverse complement strand
GGCAAGCAACATGCATGAAATTTGCGCTTGCTTTTTGCCGCAGGAAACGGCATAATATTCGCCGTTTTTCGCTTTTCAAGAAACGAGGTAGAAGATGGGTACAGGTCGTACATTACGCAAAGAGTCGCACGTCCGTCCGTGCAAGACGCCCGCCGGCAAGGCGCGCAAGAGCGCCTCGCAGCGCCGCCGTCTGGTCAAATTCGGGCTGGGCGAGGAAGAGGTCAAGCTGATGAGCACGGAAAACGTCCGTGTGCTCGTGCAGCGCCCTGCCGTCGTCAAGAAGATGCTCGCCAAGCGGGCGGAAGCCGCCAAGTAGGCGCTTTCCGTATCCAGCCATGACGGTCGTCTCTTGTCCGATCGACGAACGGCACGTCAATCCCCTCTTCGAAGTGTTCGACGGAGGGGATTTGATTTTGTCTTCGTATCGCGACGTGGAGGACGACCACACCACCCTTCAGATATTCCTCCCCGATCCGTCCGACGCGACGCGCGCCGTCGAAGCGCTCGTTGCCGCAGGACATATCGTCGGCGTCGAGCTTCATCCTGCCGTCGGCTCGATCCCCGACGAGGACTGGAAGCTCGCCTACCGCAAGCACTTCAAGATCGACGTCGTCTCGCCCCGCCTCGCCATCGTTCCGGAGTGGGAGATCGGCTCGTTCAAGCCGGCCCCCGGGCAGAAGACGCTCATCCTCGATCCCGGCATGGCGTTCGGCACGGGCCAGCATGCCACTACGCGCGCGTGCTTGAATTTCATCGACCGCCTTGCCGCCGAAGACGCCGACCGCTCGTTTCTGGACGTCGGCTGCGGAAGCGGCATCCTCGCCATCGCCGCCGTGCTGGAAGGTTTCCGTGCCGTCAAGGGATTTGACATCGACCCGGACGCCGTCCAGAACGCCAACGAGAATGCCGCCCGCAACGGTCTCTCACTTGATTTCTTCCGCGGCGATCTTTCCGGCAGCTCGCGGCTAAACGACGTGATTCCCCTCTCGCCCGCCGAACGCTTCGCCGCCGACGTGGTGGCCGCGAACGTCCTCGGCCCCATCCTCATTCGTTTTGCGAAGGAGATCGTCGCGCTCGTGAAGCCGGACGGCAAACTGATCCTTTCCGGCATTCTCGACGAACTCTACCCCGAAGTCGCTGCCGCCTACGCGGCGCTCGGATTCGTCGAGATCGACAGCGAACTGATCGGCGAATGGCGCACCGGCCTCTTCAAATGCCGCGCTCCTTCTTGATCTCGTCCCAGGCGGCGTTGATGCGGGACATCTGCTCGTTCGCGCGGCCCAGCAGTTCCTCGGAAAGGCCTTGGGCGCGCAAGATGTCGGGATGCAGGCGCTTCGCCTTCTCTCGGTAGGCTGCGCGCAACTCGTCGTTGGACATGCTTCGCTTCACGCCGAGCACCTCGTACGGATCGGCGCGGGATTCCGTCTGCGCGGAACTACCGACGCCTCGCCGCGCGCTGTGCCATGCGAAGAGACGCGGGTCGATGCGGAGCGGCCGCACGATGTTCGCGAGTATCTCGCGCTCCTCCGGGCTCACCTTCCCGTCCGCGCATGCGAGGTCCCATAGGATGTCGTAGACGACGGTGCGCACGTCGCCGTCAGGTTGCGCGGCAGCGAACGAGGCGGCGTAGTCGTAGATCGAGTTGCCGTCGCTCTTCGCCTGGCGAAACGTGCGGATGCAGAACTCGCGCTTTTCGCCCCGAAGCCCAAGGCGCGTGAAGACGTTCTCGCAATAGCGGACCTCATCCATCGAGATATGCCCGTCCGCCTTCGCCAGCTTCGCGAGCATGGCGGAGATCGCCGTGAGGACGACCACTTCCTCTTTCATGCCGGGCTTAGGGGCAGACGCAGAAGATTCCCCGCGTATCTTCCCCTCCACCCAGTTGCCGAGCACGGCGCCCAGGATGCCTCCGAGGACGCCGCCTCGGCTCGATCCGAGGAACGCGCCGATCGCCGCACCGATCCAACTCATGGCGTGACGATTCCCGTGGCGGCGCGCTCGGCTTCAAGCGCGCGGGCGAGCTGGTCGGGGCAGGAAGTCCCGCCGCGGCACTGGATGCCTTTGAGAAGACTGATCACCTCGTCGACGGGCCGCCCCACCGCGAGCCGCGCGACGCCCTGCGTGTTGCCGGGGCAGCCGCCGACGAAGCGGCATGCCGTGAGCACGCCGTCTTGAACCTCGTACTGGATCGCCTGCGAGCAGGTCCCTTGAGTTTGGTAGATCTTCATCTTGTTTTTCCTTCGCCGGTATTATAGCATACATTTCGGACTGGCATTTCATCCGCATTTTTGCTATTCTGTTTGCTCACTTTTTCGTAGAAAGGTCTAACATGAAGTTCGAGAAGAAAGAATCGAGTCCGTGCGTCATTGCTCTTTCGGTCAAAGCCGATGCCGAGGAAATCAAGGGCGAATATCAGAAAGTCCTGAACGTGTTTCTGCGCCAGGGCGTCATCCCCGGATTCCGCAAGGGCAAGGTGCCGCTCCCCGTCATCAAGCAGAAGTTCCAGCAGGAAATCGCGCAAGAGTCCCAGCAGGCGTGCTTCCGCGCGTTCTATCCGCAGGCGCTCAAGGTGTCCGGACTGGAGGAAGTCGCGGTCAATCTCCAGAACGTGACGGACGTGCTGTTCACCCCGGAGACCGGCTTCTCGTTCACCGCGCACGTGGAGGTGAAGCCGACGTTTTCCCTGCCGAAGTACAAGAAGCTCGCCCTCAAGAAGGGCGACGTTTCCGTCAGCGAGGAGCAGGTGACCGATCGCGTGGAGAGCTTCCGCCGCGCGTTCGCCAAGTTCGAGGACGCCAAGGACGGCGACGTGATCGGCGACGGCGACTTCGTGCAGTTCGACTATTCCGGCACGCTGGCCGACAAGGCGAAGACGCCGCTCGCGGACGTCGTTCCGGACCAGAAGGCCATTTGCTCCGCCACAAGCTTCTGGACCCAGATCGAGGAAGGCCGCTTCCTGCCCGAAATCCTCGATGCGCTCAAAGGCATGAAGGCCGGCGAAAGCAAGGACGGCGTCGAGGTCAAGTTCCCGAAGGACGCCGCCCCCGAACCTCTCAAAGGCAAGAAGGCCCTTTATTCGCTCGCCGTCAAGTCGTTCCGCCACCGCATCCTGCCGGATGACGAGACATTCGTGAAGGACGCCAAGGCCGAGAACATGGACGCCCTGCGCAAGCAGTTCCGCGAGCAGATGGAGAAGGACGCCGTCGCCGCCGAACTGGAGGCCCGCAAGAATCAGGCGATTGAGCTTCTCCTCAAGAAGAGCGACTTCGACGTGCCGCCCTCGCTCGTCCAGCGCCAGGTCCAGTCCTACCTTCAGGACCTCGCCCAGCGCGCGCAGTATTCTGGCATGTCAGCCGACTACATCGAGCAGAACCGCGACAAGATCCTCGCGGACGCCGAAACGAACGCCACCCGCCAGGTTCGCCTCTCCTACATCCTCCTCGGCATCGCCAAGGCGGAGAATCTGGAGGCGACCGACGCCGACGTGACCGCCGGGCTCGAAAAGATGGCCGCTGCCAACGGCAAGACGGTCGAGGACATCCGAAAGCAGATGGAAGAGAACGACCAGACCGACCTCTACAAGGAACAGCTTCGCGCCGAAAAAGCCCTGGACTTCGTTCTCGCGGAGGCCAAGTAGTTCCCTGCGCCCGTTATCCTTCACCTTCACACTTCACCTTTCACTCATGAAATCCTACCTGATCCCGATGGTCGTGGAGCAGACGTCTCGCGGCGAACGCTCCTACGACATCTACTCTCGCCTCCTTCAGGACCGTATCGTCCTCCTCGGCGGCGAGGTGAACGACGAGTCGGCGAACCTGATCGTCGCGCAGCTTCTCTTCCTGCAGGCGCAGGACGCGAAGAAAGAGATCTCGATGTACGTCAATTCGCCGGGCGGCAGCGTCACGGCGGGCCTGGCCATCTACGACACGATGCAGTTCATCTCGTGTCCCGTGGCCACCTACTGCATCGGGCAGGCCGCCTCGATGGGTGCGGTGCTTCTCACCGCCGGCGCCAAGGGCAAGCGATTCGCGCTCCCCAACGCCCGCATCATGATCCACCAGCCCTGGGGAGGCGCGGAAGGCAAGGCGAGCGACATCGAGATCACCGCGCGAGAGATTCTCCGCCTCAAAGAGAAGCTCAACGAGATTCTCGCCTCCCATTCGGGCAAGACGATGGAAGAGGTCGTACGCGACACGGATCGCGATCACTTCATGAGCGCCGACGAGGCCTGCGCATGGGGTCTCATCGACAAGGTCCTCGTCCCCAAGGCCTGATCGAACCATGGCAAAAAAGACATCAACCGGAAATCTCCGCTGTTCCTTCTGCGGACGTTCTCTCCACGACGGCGCAATCGTCATCCCCGGCCCGGACAACGCCAACATCTGCAGCGAATGCGCCCGTTTGGCGCTGGACATCGCATCCGATGCGGAAAAGCAGATGAAGGCCGCCGGAGCCGCGCCGGCGAACGCCGGCGAGCCCGCCGCCAAGCCACTCCCCAAGCTCGGCCCCGTACCGGCCCCAAAGGAAATCAAGGCGTTTCTCGACAAGTACGTGATCGGCCACGACCAGACGAAAAAGATACTCGCCGTGGCCGTCCACAACCACTATCGCCGTCTTGAAGTGCAGGAAGCGGACAACGGCTCGTCGAAGTCCGGCAATCGTTCCGCATCCAGCGCCCTTCAGACGACAGACTTCTCGGACGTTGAGATCGAAAAGTCCAACATCCTTCTTATCGGTCCCACGGGATGCGGCAAGACGCTCTTTGCCCGTACGCTCGCCAAGATGCTAAAGGTCCCCTTTGCCATCGGCGACGCCACCACCCTCACCGAGGCCGGCTACGTGGGCGAGGACGTCGAAAACGTGGTGCGCTACCTGTGGCAGAACGCAAACGGCGACACCGAACTCGCCAAGCGCGGCATCATCTACATCGACGAGATCGACAAGATCGCCTCGAAGACGGACAACGTTTCCATCACGCGCGACGTCTCCGGCGAGGGCGTGCAGCAGGCGCTCCTCAAGATACTCGAAGGCACGACCTGCCGCTTTCCGCCCAAAGGCGGCCGCAAGCATCCTGACCAGGAATACATCGAGGTGGACACCTCGAACATCCTCTTCATCTGCGGCGGCGCGTTCGTGGG
>CAMNLN010000260.1 GCA_946543025.1 uncultured Verrucomicrobiota bacterium | reverse complement strand
TTCCTCTGCGCCTATTTGACGGCGCCAATTCGCGCCGGCGATGCGTTTGGCGTGCAGATTTCCGTCGAGTCCAAATAAGTTTGCTACCCAGATGGGTAGTTGAGCCAGATTTGGCATGTTGTTATAATGCCATCAGAAAATCTCAGAAAGAAGAGGTGAACCCATGATGGCAGGATATTCTAGGCGAATTTTAATGTTGGCGGCGCTTGGCGCGGTGGTCATGGCGGGGGCGCCAGTTTCTACGCATGCCGGCAGTGCTGGTCCGGACGGGACGGATTACGTTGTCTCGGCCGATGCAAACGAAGAATACGTCGTTGAAGCGGCGATTGACGGCTATGCGCGGGTCGTCAAGAAGGGCGCCGGCAAGGTTCGGTTGACGACGACGACGGCGTCTTATGCCGGCGACGTAGTGATCGAGGAAGGCGCGCTCTACTTCGTAACCGCAGGGCAGAACGTACACTACCTTAACGGAACCCTGACCGGCGACGGGACAGGCTCGTCGCAAATTTTCCGGAAGCAGGGTTCGGGCACGCTGTACGTGAACGGTGCCCTCGATCTTCCGCGTCCGGTACAGATTGACCAGGGGCTTCTGGCCATGACCAGTACGGCCTCGCGCGTGTTCGGGAATTCGTTCGTCCTGAAAGGCGGAAGTCGGTCGATGGTCGGCGGCGGGCACGCGTTATTCAATGCGATTTACGTCGGCCCTGACAGCAACTATGGTGTTTTCCACCAGACCGGCGGACTATTGGGCGTGACGGGAGAAACGTCAGTAGGTGGCAACAAGAATACCACGGGTGCAGGACATTGGATGATGTCGGGCGGCGAAGCGTACGTGAGCAACAATGTCTATGTCGCGTATGACGCCGGCAATTTCGGGAGCTTCATCCAGACGGGCGGGCTCTTCAAACTGGATGGTGGTGCCTTGCGCGCCAGTCGCGCCGGCACGGCCGTGTTCCACGTGAGCGGCGGCACGAACGACACGCGTGTCGCGCAGGGCGGGCAGAGCGAGCGTTTTTATCTCAGTGACTACGGTGGTTCTTCCGACGTCACGGTGTCGGGCAATGGAACTTTGCTCGCGACCGAGACGCTGCGCTTCGGAGGTGGCGGCGGAACCGTTTCCACGAATATTTTCAACGTGAAGGATGGCGCAATGGTAAAGGCGGCACGTTTTCTCAAACACAGATCCGCCGGCGTAGCCGCTCTTATCACCGTCAACGTCGACGGAGGAACACTAATGCCGACGATGGGTTACAACTGGACCAACGGTTCGCAGAACGATGCGAACTACTACACGGCTAATCCCAGTCATTTTGTGATCTGGAAGAAGGGCCTTGTCATTGACACGTCGGAATCCACTGGAAACAACCCCGCGAGCCATATGCCGTTCTCGTTCGCGGCACCGACAGGAAAGGGCGTGGAGTCCATCACGCTGCCGACCGAGGGAGACTACACGACGGCCAACTACATCGGCCCCGCGCGCATCGTGTTCGAGGACGAGACCGGCTGGGGCGCAAGCGCGTATGCAGAATACGATTTCGAGACGAAGAAGCACACGCGCGTCGTCCTCACTTCGCGCGGCTGCGACTACAGCGACAACGCGAAGGCGTACGTGGAGAGTCCCGACCGCACCACGCGCTGGGAATGCGCGCTTACGCTCTCGGACAACGCGGGGCTGGGCGGTGAACTCGTGAAGCGTGGTGAGCACGATCTCCATCTATACGCCACCAACACGTTCTACGGCATCGCGGTCGAATCGGGCACGCTCTACGCCGAAACGGACGGCGTCGTGCCGAGCAACACGTCCGTCCGCGTCGCGTATGGCGCGACGTTGCGGTTCGCGAACCCAGCGCCGCTCTTCCTCTCCTCCTTCGGTGGCGCCGGTAGCGTGCCGGGGTGCGACATCACGGTGACGAACTCGCTACGCGCCTCGTGCGCAGACCTGTTCGCGGGCAAACATGCAGATGTTGACGGCAACCTTACATTCGAGCCCGGTGCGACGTTCACGATTACGGATCCTGAGAACTTGGCGGCGTACAAGCACTGCAAGGCGGTCACGGCGTTTGCGGCTCTGGGTGTGTATGGCGAACCCACGCTGGCTTTTGAGGGTAGGCCGACCGGTTCGGCTAGGTGGAAGCTGTCCAGGGTGAATGACACCACATACAAGTTTGGCCCGCACATCGCAACAGTAGTCGTAATTAGGTAGTCACAGCTCGCCTTGACATGAGGATCGGCATAGCTGTTTTCGTTGCGGCGATTACGCTAACGGCGGCTGCATACCTGCCGCCGGTAGATGAGCGTTGCGGTGTGAAGGTCGAGATAGGGTCTTTCCCGCAGAAGATAGACCGTTCCGGCAAGAACAAGTTCCTCTGGCCTTTGGGCGTCACCGAGGTTCATGCCGGCGCTCCTCGTTTGTTTCCCGTGACGCTTGAAAACAAAACAGGCAAGCCGGTCTCCGGAGAGCTGGAAGTGTGGATGAACGACGACTGGGATGTGACGGGGCCAAAGGGGACCATCTCGCTTGCGCCAGGAGAGAAGAAAGAGCTGTCGTTTACTGGCGCTGCGCGTCCGCGTGCGCTCGACGCCCTCTATCCTGTTCATGCGCGGTTTACGCCTGCCGGCGTGAACAAGGACGACGCGCCGCACCCGGTCGCGGTGTTCATGTTCAAGAATCCAGATGCTCCGCGCCGCGTGCCGAAGATCGCTCCGTCCAGACTTAGCCCCGGCGTGTTCCGGCTCGACTACGGTTTTGCGCGCACGACGGCACTTGAGGTCGGCGGGAAGGTCGTTGAGGTGTCGGAGTCGGGATCGACTGACGAATGGGGCGCCTTGATGTCAAAGGACCGTATGTCGGCAGACGGCATCGCGAAGGACGGTTTCAAAAGCCATCCGCCCTACAAGAAGGGGGCAGGGTTCATCTGGAGTGACTTTTCCCTCGATCTGCCTGGCGTGACGCCACTAGCGTTTTCCTGTTCGAATTTTCTGGACCCCTACCGCGGCAAGTCGTCGTCCGACGGCGTTGAGTACAAGGTTCTCGTTCTGGAAGAGGGCGAAGAACCGAAGCTCGTCTGCTCGCAGGTTGTGAAGGACGCAGATTTATGGCGCGGCATGTCCGGCGATCTTGCCCCGTGGGCCGGGAAGAAAGTCACGCTTCGCCTTTGGACGGGCCCTGGCCCTAAGATGAACACAAGCTACGACAGCGGTGGCTGGGGCGACGTGAAGCTGCTAATCGGTCCGCAGCCAAGGACTCCCGGTGAAGCCGACTGGGCTGCGCGCTGCGCACTGGCGCTTGCGGCGGCAAAGACGGCGCGCACGTCTGGGACTGATCCTGCGGCCGGACGCTGGCGCCTCGATGCCGGCGGCATTGTATACGGAGCGGGAATTGCTTATGGCGAGCGCGGGCTTGTGAATGGTGCGCTTGCGTTCACGGACGGCGATAAGTCTGTCGTGTTCCGCGGCTTTGCGACGCGTGTCGAGACGGACGACGGCTCCCCTGCGCCCGAGCCAATTGCGTCGATCCGCGAGGAGAAGGGCACTCTGCGCGTTTCCTGGTCCATTCCCGGCGCGAAGCGTGGCGCAGGCGGCTTTCCCCGCATTGTCGATCTTGCCGTGGGGCCTGCAAGCGACACTCCGCATCGCGTCTACTTTGGTTTCGGCAACGTAATCGAGGGGCCGAAGAGGTTTTCGGCCCGCGCCAGCGGATTTCTGCTCTCCACGCGCCATGTCGGCGCTGACTACCTAAGCGGGCTTTCCGTGGTGCATGCCGTGGACGTCGTGCCTGATTCTGTGGACTGCGACGGCGCTCGCAGCATCTTCTCGCTCCACGCACACCACGACGCGACGTTCACGTTCGTCCCCTCGTCGAAAGGTGTGTTCGAGGCGGCGCGCCGGTTCCGCGCCGTGTCAGGATACAAGGCAAGCCCGGGTCATGCCGCGCTCGGTTCGAGGATGTGCCTCGACCAGTGGGGTGGTGACTACGAAAAAGCGGCGGCGGACATTGCGCTTGCGGCGAAGTACGGCCTCAACGACGCGATTTTCGTAAAGCACGACTGGCAGCGCTGGGGATACGACTACCGCCTCCCGGACATCTATCCGCCGCGCGGCGATGCCGCGGCTTTTGGCGCAATGCGCAAAGCTTGCCGCGATGCCGGAATTCTCTTCTGCCCGCATGACAACTACGCAGACATCTATCCAGACTGTGATGGATTTTCCTATGACCTCGTGGCGTTCAAGCTCGATGGCACCCCTGAGCAGACTTGGTTCAATCCCGGCCGCCACGCGCGCGCCTACCGATTTGCGCCGCACGCGTTCTTTCCATGGTGCTTTAGGAACGCCAGGCTGCTGAAGCAGGGCTACGACCCAGAGGCGGTTTTCATCGATGTCTTTACGGCGCATGGCCCGTTCGACTACTTGGACCGCGAGGGCCGGTTCCATACGAAGAACGAGGTCTCGGCGAACTGGGGTCGTGGTTTCCAGACTTATCGCAGGGGCTTCGGACGCCCAGATACTGTATGCGTCAGCGAGGCCGGGCAGGATCATCTCGTGGGCGTCGCGGACGCCGGGCAGAGCGACCACTTCGGCGCTGCGAAGGTGATTGGGAGCGGGAACTTCGCCGACAGCGAGCGCACGCCGTGGCACGACATAGTGACGCACGGCTACTACGTCCTGTTCGCGGGTGGGCTCGGGAATCGCTATCAGGAGGAGGACGGCTGGCACACTGGCGGCGACGCCGAACTCCACGGCTATGCTTCAGACGACTATCTTTCCAACGCCATTCTCGGCGGACGCAATCCGATGTGCGACGGGCCGTTTTCGCGGAATGCGGTAAAGACGTATTGGCTCCAGCATGATGCCTGCGCCGAACTCGGACGCGCCGAGTTCCTCGACTTGAAGTACGAAGGCAGCATCCACCGCCAGCATGCGTTTTTCTCGAACGGTGGCGAAGTTTGGGTGAACCGCCAGACGAACGAGACGTGGCGGCTTCCGAACGGCAAGGTGCTGCCGCCCTACGGCTACTACGCGCATACGCGTGGCACGGAGAGCGGCATCGTTGAGAAGGACGGCGTGCGCTTCGCGTTCGCAAAGTCGGCGAAGGGGTTGTTCGTTGACGCGCGCAAACCGCCCGTAGGGCGTACCGTGTCATT
>CAMNLN010000259.1 GCA_946543025.1 uncultured Verrucomicrobiota bacterium | reverse complement strand
CCCGGCCTTGACGACCGGGTCCTCTGCCCTGCGGAGTCCGGACTTTCCTCACCCTCTCGGGCGCGACCGGTCACACGCGCGGATCGCCGGTAAGTCAAAGATCGCGGTACAGGATGCGTCCGCACATCGTGCAGGCAACGAGATCCTTGTTGTGCTGCACAAGCTGCTCCACGAACGGCGGCTGCTTCATGTGGCAGCCGTCGCACACGCCGTCGTGGTTGAGCGTCACCACCACCGGCCAGCGCTTCGTGCGCTGGCGCTCGTAGTAGAGGAGGAAGCGCGGGTTCGACTTCGAGACGGCGTCGGCTTTCGCCGCCCGTTCCTTCGTGAGATTTTCCAGCTCGGCCTTCACCTCGGCGAGGCGCGCGTCGAGTTCGGCCACGTAGCCGTCCACGCCGCCCTTGTCGGAGTCCACCTTCGCCTGCGCGTCGGCCACGCGCCGCTCAAGGACGGGAATCTCGTCCTCCGTCAGCGCCAGCGCGCGGTTCTCGGCCGCCTCGGCGTCCCGCTCCAGCCCCTCGATCTGCATGATCGACTGCTGCATCTCCTTGTTGGACTTGATGTTGAGCTGGTTCGTCTTCAGGTCGCGCACCTTTGCGCGGATCTCTTCCCCCTCGGACTCCTCGCTCTTGATGCGCTGCTGCATCGCGGCCAGCTGGTTCTTGGCGATCTCAAGCGCGGCGTTCACGCCGTTCAGGCGCGCGATTTCCTGCGCCTTCCGCTGCGGGATGTCCCTTGCCTCGCGTTCGAGCTCGCGGATCTGCCCGTCCGTATCCTGAAGATCAATCAGCGGCTGTATCACGTTCACCGATGCACTTCCTTCCGTCATCATCCTAGGTTGTCGAAATTTCGAATGAATATTTTACCGAATCGGGCGGATGCCGTCAAGCGGGTGCGAAAACGCGCGGAATATGGTAGAATATTCGCCCGTTTTCTCACCAGAAAGGTCACAGCAGAATGAACCAGGAAGCATGGAAGAAGGTCGAGGCCGCCATTGAGGCCTCGAAGGGCACGACGATCAAGGAACTGTTCGCGGCGGATCCCGCGCGGGCGGAAAAGTACACGGCGTCCGCCGCCGGCTGGACGCTCGACTACTCGAAGAACCGCATCGACGCAGGCGTGATGAAGGCCCTCGTCAAGCTCGCCGAGGCCGCCAACCTGAAGGCCGAGATCGAGAAGATGTTCACGGGCGAGAAGATCAACCGCACCGAGAACCGCGCCGTCCTCCACACCGCGCTCCGCAACTGCGACCCCGCCGCCCAGGTGTTCGTGGACGGCAAGGACGTGATGCCCGCCGTGCGCGACGTCCTCGCGAAGATGTCCGCGTTCGCCGATCGCGTCCGCAAGGGCGAGCACAAGGGCTTCACCGGCAAGCGCATCAAGTACGTCGTCAACATCGGCATCGGCGGCAGCGACCTTGGCCCCGCGATGGCCACCCTCGCGCTCGCGCCGTTCTCCAAGCGCGGCATCAAGTGCTTCTTCGTCTCGAACGTGGACTCCACGCACCTCGCCGAGACCCTCCGCGAGGTCAAGGCCGACCAGACGCTCTTCATCGTCGCCTCCAAGACGTTCACCACGCAGGAGACGATGACGAACGCCCTTTCCGCGCGCGCGTGGCTCGTCGAGAAGCTTCCGAGCGTCAACCCGAACGACGTCGTCTCCAAGCACTTCGTCGCCGTCTCCACGAATGCGGACGAGGTCTCGAAGTTCGGCATCGACGTCGCCAACATGTTCGGCTTCTGGGACTGGGTGGGCGGCCGCTACTCCCTTCCAAGCGCCATCGGTCTCTCGCTGATGATCTCCATCGGCCCCGCCAACTTCCGCAAGCTTCTCAAGGGCTACTGGAAGATGGACAAGCACTTCCGCACGGCGAAGCTCGACCGCAACCTGCCCGTCATCCTCGCCCTCCTCGGCATCCTCTACACGAACGGCTACCACGCCGAGTCTTACGCCGTCCTGCCCTACGACCAGTATCTCAGCCGCCTGCCCGCCTACCTGCAGCAGCTGGACATGGAGTCCAACGGCAAGTCCGTCACGAAGGACGGCAAGCCCGTCACATACGCCACCGGCCCGATCGAATGGGGCGAGCCCGGCACGAACGGCCAGCACTCCTTCTACCAGCTCATCCACCAGGGCACGCACCTCATCCCCTGCGACTTCATCGGCTTCTGCAGGACGCACAACCCCATCGGCGACCACCACGACAAGCTCATGGCCAACTTCTTCGCCCAGACCGAGGCGCTCGCCTTCGGGAAGACGGCCGAGCAGTGCCGCGCGGACGGCGACCCGGAGAACCTCGTCCCCTTCAAGACCTTCGCGGGCAACCGCCCGACGAACACGCTGCTCGCCGACGCGCTGACGCCCGAGACGCTCGGCGCGCTCATCGCGCTCTACGAGCACAAGATCTTCACGCAGGGCGTGATCTGGGACGTGTTCAGCTTCGACCAGTGGGGCGTGCAGCTCGGCAAGGTGCTGGCGAAGAACGTGCTGAAGGACCTCACGGCCGAGAAGCCGTCCCTGAAGCACGACGCCTCCACCAACGCCCTCATCGCCCGCTACCGCAAGGTCCTCGGACGCTGATTCAGGGAAAATCAAGCTCCAGCGCGTGTTCCCATTTCGGGAACACGCCAGCAAAAATCTGCCGTCCGCCGGCTCTCCCGAGATTTAGTCGTAGTACGAAAGCCGCGCCTCAATGCGCTCCATCGCCCAGGCGACAATGTAATTGAAGACGTAGTAGAACACGCCGGCGGCGATCAGCGGCGCCATCGTGGTGTTGGCCGAGGCGAGCTGCTTGGCGAGCGTGAACATTTCCGTCACCGCGATGGTAAACGCGAGCGACGTGTCCTTGACGAGCGTGATCACCTCGTTGCCGATCGCGGGGATCACGCGCTTGACGGTCTGCGGCAGGATGATGCGCAGGAAGGTGCGCGGCGCGGAGAGGCCGAGAGCCTTCGCCGCCTCCCACTGCCCCCTGTCGATGGAGAGGATGCCGCCGCGGTAGATTTCCGCGAAGTACGCCGCATAGTTCATCGAGAACGCGAGCACGGTGGCCAGCAGGCGCGGGTAGCGCGCGAGCGAGCAGCCGAACACGTAGTACGGCGCGAAGTAGACGAACAGGATCTGCAGCATGAGCGGCGTGCCGCGCACCACGGAGATGTAGAGCCTGAACAGCTGGCTCACGAACGGGTTCCTCGACATGCGCCCGCCCGCCACCACCAACCCGAGCGGCAGCGCAAGCGCGAGCGTGAAGACGAATATCTCCGCCGAGACGAGCAGTCCCGACAGCAGCTCCAGCAGCATCTCCCCGAACGGCATCGCGCGCCCCCTACTTGAGGATCAGCGCGGCGCGCTCGATCTTGTACTGGTCGGCGATCTTCGCCATCGTGCCGTCCTTCGCCATTTCCTTGAGCGTCGCCTGCACCTCGTCGCGGAGCTGCACGTTGCCCTTCTTGAAGCCGATGCCGTACGTCTCGGTCATGACGATCTCCTTGAGGAGCTCGAACTTGCCGGGCATGTCGGACATCTTCTTCTTGGCGACGCCCACGTCGAGCGCCACGGCGTCCACCGCGCCGGAGTCGAGGTCCATGACGGCGTTGTTGTAGTTGGGCAGGACTACGAGCTTCTTGAACGTCTTCCCGAGCGCGGCGGCGGCCTTGTTGCCATCGTCCTTTCCGGCGAGCGCCTTCTGCACGGGCGTGTCCGTCTGCACGCCCACGGTCTTCCCCGCGAGGTCCTTCAGCGTCTTGATCGGCGAGCCAACCTTCACGAGCACCACCTGGCTGTTGTCCACATAGGGCTCCGTCCAGGTGTAGCCCTCCTCGCGGCCCTGCATCGTGAAGCCGTTCCAGATGCAGTCGATCGAACCGGAGTTCAGCTCCATGTCCTTCGCGTCCCAGTTGATGGGATTGGCGACGAACGTCCAGCCGCGCCGGCGGCAGACCTCGCGCGCGAGGTCGAGGTCGAAACCCTTGTACTCCTTCCCGTCCTTGAATCCGTAGGGCGGGAAGTCGGCGTCGAATCCGACGACGAGCTTCTTCGCCCCGCCCTCGGCCGCCTTTTCGCAGCCCGTGAACGTCATCGCCGCCGCGCACGCGGCCGTCAGCATCAGCAGTATTTTCTTCATGACAATTCTCCTATAGTTTTCTGTTTTATCCATGAAACGATCTGCCCGAAAAGCACGCTAGCGGATAATCACCTCGATGCCGCCCGTCTTGAAGACGACCGTGGCGGCGGCGCTAACGGCAGAGTTGCCGGCCGCGTCCCACGCGACCACGTCGTACGTGGCCGTGCCCTTCCGCGTCGCCAGCGCACCGAACATCGGGCCCGTCTCGCCCTCGATCGCCACGCCGTCCTTGCGCCACTGGTAGCGCACGGCGGTCGGCGAATACGCCGAGAGGACATGCGGGATGCCGATAATCGCCTCGCCACTCGCCGGCTGGAGCGTGAACGCCACGGCCCCCGCGCGCGCCACGGGCCGCACGAAGACGTACAGGTCGCGCGTCGTGTACTGGCCCGCGTTGGAGATGAACGTCCAGTCGGGATTGGTATTCGCCACGTTGTTGCCGATGCCCACGCCGGGGCTGCCCGTCATCTTATTGCCGTTGCCGTTCGTGTTGTAGCCGCCGCCGAGGTAGTTCACCGCGAGGACCGTCTGGCGCGCCAGGTAGCTGTGCACCTGCAGGCAGTTGTACGAATAGCCCGTCGTCGGGTTGCTGTTGCTGTCGCCGAAGTCGTTCACGGACCCGCTCGCGCCGGGGACGTTGACCGCGTTCCCGCCGCCGTAGTTGCCCATGAAGAACTCGATGTTGCCGCGCGGGTAGGAGCCGTCGGTCAGGATCGGCTCCATCGCGCCCGACCAGCCGTGCTGGACGTAGAGGTTGTCCACGTAGCACTGCCACGTGTTTTCGCGCCGCTCGCAGGCGACGCCCAGCTTGGACGCGTCGTCCGTGAACGGATCCATCGATACCCAGACCCACTGGTTCGTCTTGCCGTCGGACGACTTGATCCTGAGCGCGTACGCCACGCGGTCGTATTCGAAGTCGCGGAAGCGCGTCTCATCCACGGCGTACGCCGGTCCGATCGTGCCCACCCACGAGCCGCTCGTGGTCGGCGTGAACTTGTACACGAGCTCGTAGTTCCCCTTCTCGGCCACGGCGTCCAGCTCGGGCGGCGTCGCGCCGTCCGGCACCGTGAACG
>CAMNLN010000258.1 GCA_946543025.1 uncultured Verrucomicrobiota bacterium | reverse complement strand
AGCCGTCCTTCTTCGCGCGCGAGGCGAAGTAGTCGTACTTGTTGCGGGCCTGCGATTCGCCTGCGAACGCAAACGCGAGGTTGGCTTCTGTCTTCGATCCTTTGAGTTCCATGGTCGTATCCTTACTTTATGTTGCTGTTTCTTGGGAAAAGGAGTTGTTACCAGCCGGTGCGGTAGGTACGGCGGAGAAGGGCCGTGGCGGCGGGATCGCCGTCGAAGGCGAGCGCGTCGGCGTTCCAGCGCAGCGTCTCGTCGGGGCGGCGGATCGCGACGGTGCCGAGGATGATGGTCTCCGCCATCGGGCCTGTCTTCTGGAAGGGGGAGGCGTTCTCCGTCACGCCCAGGCAGCCGTCCGCGAAGTCGTGATAGTGGTTCTTGAACGGCAGCTTCTCGAATTTCACGGAGGCGAACTTTGCCTTCGGCAGGAGATGCGGCAGCTTCTGGTGGGGGATGAGGATCGCGCCCTCGGTGCCGAACACCATCGCCGCCTCCTCGGGGAACGCCTTGAAGCCGGCTTCGCGCGCAAGGGCCTGCCCGTCCTCCGGCGGGTAGAACTCGCCGTCGAACCACTCCATCGTGAAGGGCTTGCCGTCCGAGGCGGGTACGCCGTCGAACGTCCAGGTGACGTGATTCGACTGCGGCCAGACGTCGGCGCGCCGCGCGGGCGAGTTCTTCCAGCTTTCCTGAACCTGGGCACGGACCGTCTTGGGGGCGGTGTTGCCGAGGTTCATGCCTTTCCAGACGGCGTCGAAGATGTGGCAGCCGATGTCGCCGCTCCAGCCCGTGCCGAAGTCCTGCCACGAGCGCCAGATCATCGGATGGTAGATGTTTTCGGCGTACGGACGCGTCGGCGCCGTGCCGAGCCAGAGATTCCACGCGAGCGTCTTGGGCGGCGGAACGCCTTGCGCCGGGCGCGGGCCGGACAGGCGGTATTTTTCCGCTCCCGTGCGGTTGGAGGTGAGGTATACCTTCTTCACGGCGCCGATCGTCCCGGCACGGAGGAAGCCGACGCCCAGACGATCCCCTCCGCCGGCGGCATACTGCGTGCCGAGCTGCGTGACCACGCGGCAGCGTTCCGCCTCGAGGGCCACCTCGCGGCACTCGGCCACGTCGTGGCAGAGCGGCTTCTGGCAGTAGACGTTCTTGCCGCGTCGCATGGCGGCGAGTGCGATGATCGCGTGCTGATGGTCGGGGACGGCGATGTTGACGGAGTCGATGTCCGGCTCCTTCTCCAGCATCTCGCGCCAATCCGTGTAGGTGCGGGCCTTGGGCGCGAGCTGCGCGGCTTTGGCGAGGTTGTTCGCGTCCACGTCGCAGAGCGCAACGATTTCCACGCGCGGGTGGGAGAGGAGGTTTCTGAGGTCGTTGAATCCCATGCCGCCCACGCCGATGCAGGCATGGCGCAACTTGTCGTCCCGGCCAAAGACCGTACGCCGTGCCGGTACCGTCGAGCATCCCGCGAGCGAAAGGCCGGCAAGCGCCCCTGCGCCTTTGAAGAAATCGCGTCTGTTGAAGTCCATCATTTCTCTCCTGTCAGGTTTCTTGAAAAAGATACGCCGAAAAACAATGTCATTTTACCTTATTTGCCGTGCGCTCGCTACTAAAAAGCGAAACTAAAAAAGGACATGTTCGCACAATTCGCCGCGCAGCCGTCTTCCATGGCCTTGTCTGCCAGTCTCCCCGCGATCATTCATTCCAGGACGATCATTCATTTCCGGAGCGATAGGTGGGCGTCATTCGCGCGCCCGGTGCACGCCGCCGCATTTACTACCCGCCGTCCCTCTTCCGCGCCATCCGCTGTCGCCATATTGATTTCATACGCACCATAATCTCATTTATTATCTCCGCCCCGCAATCTTGGCGGCCTCATCCGTCCGTTTCGGACCTGAAATGTCCGTGTCTCCGTGCGTGGAGGAGTTGGTGCCATGGGCCGTGCCGGGAAGGCGCAAGGAAAATGAGATTACGGGGCGTATGAAAATTTAGGATCATTGAAATCGCATGGCCACAGGCGGCACAGATGGTCATTGCGATGGGCGGCGGCTTGTCGGGAAGCGTTTGCCCGGGTTCTGCAAAATTTCAGCAATTTTGGTGAGAAAACCATAGCAATTGCAGGGAAAAGAGGATTATGGTAAGATGTCTGCATCTTCAAGAAGAAAGGAAATTGGCTGTGGGACTGAAAAAACTAGAATTCATGTGGGGGCGCAAATTGTGGGGGTGCAAATTGTGTGAACGCAAATTGGCTCTTGTCTGTTTTCTGTTCGCGCTAATCAATGTATTTGCGGACGGACTGACGCCGATGTACGGCAAGGATTCGGGAGTGATGGGCGGCATCGCCGCGTCCGTCGCGTGGTATTCGAACGAAGCCATGACATCCACTGAAGGCGTGATCACGCCGTGGCAGGAAGGCAGCAACACGTGCCGGTACGCGATCATGGGGATGAAGAAGACTACCACAACCTCGTCACTTCCCGACGTGCCGTTCTGCTTCGGCACCGACGGCGTGACGATCGGCAGCAAGGTAACAAGAAACTCCTACAATTTCGGCGGCAACATAACGCTGACGGTTCCCCAGATGACGGTCTTTTGCGGTGATTTCATGGCTAACAGCGATCATGCGAACGGCACGACCTTGAAGGGCAACTGTACATTCGTGAAGACGACCCGGTCGATCGACTTTGGCGCCACGTACGTTTCGAGCATACGCGGGTGGAATCTGGCGGGGACGTATGTCGCCGAGCCGGACGTGACCGTGAACACCTACATGTCGTTCGCCACCGGAAGCGCCGGAACCGGTGTCGGTTTCTTCACGTGCTCGGGCGACTTCTCGGCGTTCAAGGGGCGGATGTTCATGTCGGGCAAGGTGCCGGACGTTGGCGACAACGTGGGCTACTTTGAAGTTCGCCTCACCTCGCCCACGGCGCTCGGCGACACGACCTATCCGCGCACGGACGCGCTCACGCTCAAGCACCGCGCGCACCTGATCATGACAGATGCCGTCGTGCAGGACGGCACGCGCGGCATCACGCTCGACCTCGCGAACGGCGAATTCGCGTGCTTGAGCGCGGCGGCGAACGAGGCCTGGACGCTCAAGGCACCGCTCTACGGCTCGGCGGGTACGCTCAAGAAGGTGGGCGCGGGCACGGTGACGCTGGCGGGGCCGGTGGGGATCGCAGACATCGTGGTCACGAACGGTACGCTCGTGGTGGCGCCGGGCGCGACGTTCCCGGCGAACGCCCATGTCACGGTCAAGGCGGGCGGCAAGCTGGTGAGCCGGGTCGGCACGAACATGCCTGTTTCCTACTCGCTGGAGGAAGGTGGCGAGTTCGCCTTCGACTTCACGGTGCCGTACGAGAACGGAGAGACGGCCGCGCTGGACTGCATGGACATGACGGCGGCCGACTACGGGTTGCAGACGAAGCCGATCGACGTGTCGCTTTCCCAGAAGATGACGCTCCCCATCAACGCGACGAATCGTCTGGCGCTGGTCCGGTTTGCCGCGGCGCTGGGCGTCGAGGCGAGCGACTTTGTGGACATGACGACGAAAACCTTTGACCGTCTGCCTACCACGTGGCTTGAGACGGAGACGGTGGACGGCACAAACACGCTGTACCTCGTGGCGAGACCGGCCATACGGTACACGCGAGCAGGTTCGGACAATTCGCTGGGCACGGCGGGGAACTGGTCTGACGCGACGGCACCACATGCCGGAGCGGACTACTATTCGGACACGATCAACATCTCGAGCACGCGCACGGGCGGGGGCGGCGCGATCGCCTCGTTCGACTTCGGCGGCGAGACGCTGACGCTCAAGAACGGCCTCTGGGACTACGCGCAGGATTTCTACATGAAAGAGCTCCGCCTGCTCGGCGGTAGCCCGGTGACGGTCTGGCACTCCTCAAACCCCACTACAGGCTACAGCCCGAACTACTGGCCGCGCATCCTGAGGGGGACATACGAGATCAGCACGTCGGCTACGGACGCGAACCCGGCGTCGATCGTGCTCGACATACGCACGAAATACGCAGATCTGCAGCAGACGCTGGTCGGCACAGGCTCGCTCCGGATTTCGACGGAAGTACGGGCGGAAGAAGACGGCGGGCAGGGACTCTTCCCGGTCTACTTCTCGGGAATGAACGGGGATTTCGGCGGACGGCTGTGCGTGACGACTGTGAATGCAAAGGCCGTCATGGACATGTACGTGACGAACGGCCTTGCGTTCGGCGGCCCCTTGCCCACGTACAGCGCGAACGCCGTGCGTCTTCTTCCCATGTCCACGGCGATGGACGGCGCCGTCTCGATCACGGCGATGGCCGACACGACGGTGAACGCCGCCAACCGCGGCTGGTACATGACAAGCGGCACGCTCGGCGCGTCGAACGGCGTGACATTTGTGTTCTCGCCGCCCACGCTCGCGGTGACGACCAAGCTCTGCAAGACGGGCGGCGGTACGCTTGCGCTCGGCTGCGACACGGTCGGCGGGGGCCGAACCTTCGCGGTCAAGGAAGGGTACGTGAAGGCGCTTTCGGCGGGTTGCTGCACGAACCTGAACCTGACCGTCTCGGCGGGGGCCGGCATCAAGGCCGACCTCGCGCCGTCCGACGCGACGGTGGCGGCGAAGGGCCTCATCGCGAAGTCGATCCTGCCGGCGGAGGAGGGCGGCACTATCCTTGCTGCGGTCGACATGCCGGAAGGAGACGAACCAAAGTTCTCGGCGGTGATCTGCACCGTGCCGTCCACGCAGGCCGACCTCTCCACGACGTTGGTGGCCGCACCGCTGAGGCATTACAAGGGCCGCATCGAGAAGGACTCCGAGACATACGCGTCCGAGGGTCTTGTCACGTATACGGCTACTTGGGTCAAGGCGGGCTTCACGGTCCTCTTGCGTTAGTTGAGGTGAATCGTTTGGCATCCGCCGTGTTCGGATGTAGGCGTATGTTTTTTCGCATATTTCGTGAATGAGGAGGAACGGCATGACATCAGCCGAAAAACTTGTTCGGGTCTTGACGGAAAAGAAGCTGACGTGCGCAACGGCCGAATCGTGCACGGGCGGCGGCGTGGGGTACGCGATTACGGGCGTTTCCGGATCGAGCGCCGTCTTCTGGGGCGGCGTGATCAGCTACGACAACTCGGTGAAGCGCGACGTCCTGGGTGTTCCGGAGAATGTTCTGGCGACGAAGGGCGCGGTGTCGCCCGAATGCGCGGCGGCGATGGCCGAAGGGGCGCGACGGCT
>CAMNLN010000257.1 GCA_946543025.1 uncultured Verrucomicrobiota bacterium | reverse complement strand
CAGGGACGGACGCTGAACTTCTCCTTCTCGGACAAGTACGGCGGCGGACCGGTGGGCGTACGCGGGCCGGTGGTGTCCACGGACGGCGGCAAGACGTTCTCCTACCCGCTTGACGGCAAGAGCCGTCCGAACGGCTTCACCTACACGTTCGGCCCCAATGACACCGAGGTGCTGTTCTACGAGTGCCATCCGTACGTGCGTGCGAACTGGGACGCGTTCGTCAATCGACACGCCGATTCGCTCGGCAAGGGCTTCGCCGTCGAGACGCTGTGCAAATCGCGCACGGGCGCGGACGTACCGTGCGCGCGCTTCGGCTGCATCGGCCGCGAGCCGAAGTTCCGCTTCTTCATGGCCGCCCGGCACCACTGCTCCGAGACGATGGCGAGCTGGGTTCTGGAAGGGGCGGGCGAGGCGTTCCTCGCGGACGACGGCCTCGGGCGCTGGCTGCGCGCGAACGTGGAGCTGATGATGGTGCCGTTCACCGACTACGACGGCGCGCAGGCGGGCGACCAGGGGAAGAACCGCAGTCCGCACGACCACAACCGCGACTACATCGAGTTCCTCTACCCCGAGACGAAGGCAATCACGGAGTGGGTCGGCCGTCACGCGGGCGGAAAGCTGGACGTGTTCCTCGACGTGCATTGTCCGTGGATCCGCGGCAAGTACAACGAATGGCTCTACACGCCGTGGAAGAACCCCATGTTCTTGCGAGATACGCTCGCCGAACAGCGCTTTTCGCAACTGCTGGAGAAAATGCAACGCGGCACGATGCGCTACCGGGCGGCGGACGACCTGCCGTACGGCGTCGCGTGGAACAAGGGCTCGAACTACAAGCAGGGCTGGAGCGCGGTGATCTGGGCGTGCAAGAAGGTCGAGGGACTCAAGGTGGCGCGTACGCTGGAGGTGCCGTTCGCGAACGCCAACGGCGCGGTCGTGACGCCAGAGACGTGCCGTGACCTTGGGCGCGACGTGGCGAGGACGTTGAAGGCGCTGCTGACGGAAAACCGGCCCGCGCCGACATGCGTCTCCGGCGTCTATCCGCACCTGGCGATGTTCAACGACGAAGGCGAGTGCGGCACGGGCGCCGTGGTGCCGTGGGCGGGCGACCTGTGGGTGGTCACGTACGGTCCGCACGGGCCCGTGGGGTCAAGCGATCGGCTCTACCGCATCCGCCCCGACCTCTCGCGCGAGACGTTCCTCGGCTCCGTGGGCGGCACGCACGCGGACCGGATGATCCACCGCGAGACGAACCAACTCCTGATCGGCCCCTACGTGATCGACGCGAAAGGGAACGTGCGCGTGGTGCCGCCCGCGCGCATGCCGGGCCGCCTCACCGGCGCGGCGCGCCATCTGACCGACCCCTCCAACAAGGTCTACGTGGCGACGATGGAGACGGGCCTCTACGAGCTCGACATGCGCGACCTTTCCGTCAACACGCTCATCCGAGAGGACGGCATGAACGACAAGTCCATCGCCAGACACCTTGGGAAATGGAACCTCCCGTGGCCGAACGGCTGGTCCGCCGCCCCCGTCACGCGCGCGCCCGGCTATCACTCCAAGGGACTTGCGAGCGGCTTCGGGCGCGTGTTTATCTCGAACAACGGCGAGAACAGCGCCGAAGCGCGCCGTGACCCGTTCGTGCCGTCGGGTGTGCTGGCCTGGTGGAACGAGCCGGGCAAGGACTGGGCGACGATTCGCCGCTGCCAGTTCACGGAGGTGACGACGCCCGACGGCATCCACGGCAACGAGCATCCCGAAACGAATCCCGTCTGGGCGATGGGCTGGGACGCGAAAAGCGTGATTCTCGCCGTTACCACCAATGGCGCCGACTGGGCGTACTACCGCCTCCCCAAGGCGTCGCATTGCTACGACGGCGCGCACGGCTGGAACACGGAATGGCCGCGCATCCGCGACGTGGGCTTCGGTGACGGTACGCTGCTTGCGACGATGCACGGCACGTTTTGGCGCTTCCCGCGCGGCTTCTCGCCCGCGAATCCGAACGGCATCCGTCCAATCTCCACCTACCTGAAGGTGATCGGCGACTTCTGCCGTTGGGGCGACCGGATCGTATTTGGTTGCGACGACCAGGCGAAGAACGAGTTCCTCGGCAAGCGCGGGCTCAAGAAGGGCGCGCCGCGTTGCGCGCAGTCGCAGAGCAACCTCTGGTTCGTGGAGCCGGAGAAGCTGAAGTCGTTCGGCCCGCCGTCGGGCGAGGGATGCGTGTGGCTGAACGAGGACGTGAAGGCGGGCGACGTGTCCGACCCGTACCTCCACGCGGGCTATGAAACGATGCGCTTCTCGTTCACGCGGGCGGACGGCACGCCCGTGAAGCACGAGCTGATTTCGGAAGGGGATTGGGTGCGCGTGAAGTGCCTGGAAGACGCAAAGGGCGCGACGGCGCGCTTCCGCTACGGCCCCGCGCCGTGTACGCCGCCGCCGCTTGACGCGAAGAACCCGTACGTCACCATCACGGACGACCACGGAAAAGCGTGGCGCTTCCCGAACGTGAACGGCGACACGAACGTGGTTTGCCGCGAGATCGCGACGGAGCGCGACCTGCTGTACGTGGGCGGCGTGTGGTACGAGGTGCCGGCGGAGAACGCGGGCGGATTCGCGGCGTTGCGTCCGATCGCGCTCGCCGATGCGCCCGTGAAGACGCTTCGCGGGGAGCGCGGCCTCATGTACCTGAACGAAAAGCCGATGGTCATCGACGACCTCTGGGCGAACGGCACGGCCCCGGCCGCCTACTGGCTGTGGGAGAATCGCTGATCCTCCATTTCGGCGATTTCGCGGTTGTGCGGGGCGCGGGTTTGGTGTAAACTATTCACCGTCGGGCAAAGTGTCGTCCGACGCCAGAGGAAAGGAATTTCGATGAAGAAGATGATGCTGGTTGCGGCGGCGGCCGCCGTGTGCCTTGTGTTCGCGGGCGAACGCGAGGACGGACTCTACATTTCCCACGTCCATCGCGGCGGCGGCAAGTTCGAGGCACCGGACAACACCCTCGAGACGTTCCTCTGGTGCTGGGGCAACGGCAGCGCGCTCGAGTGCGACTGTCGCGTGACGAAGGACGGCGTGGGCATCATGTTCCACGACAACAACCTCAAGCGCACGCCGCGCGGCATCCCGGCGGACTGGAAAAAGCGCAAGGTGAGCGAAATGACGTGGGAGGAGCTGCGCGACATCGACGTGGGCAGCTACCTCGACATGTCCTACTCCTCCCAGCGTATTCCTCGCATCGAGGCCGTCTTGGCCGCCATGATCGGACATCCCACCTATCTGCTGTTCGTGGACGAGAAGGGCATCGGCCCCAGGCGGATCGCCGAGGAGGCGCGCAAGTTCGGCGTCCTCGACCAGATCTACTACACGGGCTGCGTCTACACGAACATCGTCACGTGGAACGAGGCCGTGCCCGGCGGCAAGTCGCTCCTCTGGATCGGCGCGTTCCCGAAGAGCCGCACCGCCGGCGAGCGGGCGCGCACGAGGGCGCACTTCGAGAAGATCATGAAGGAGGTGCGCGAGGCGAACTTCAAGTACATTACCGCCGTCTCCATCCACACGTACTACGATCCGAAGGATCCTGTCGACCAGTTTATCCTTGGCACGGACTACCTGAAGTCGCTCATCGACGAATTTCATGCCCACGGCGTGAAGGTGTGCTCGATTCCTTTTGCGGGCGGCGATACGGAGGAGGTCTACCACAAGCTGTGGAACCTCGGTTGCGACGGATTCTCCACGGACTATCCGAGCGTGATGTTCAAGGTCATCCGCGACCTCAAGGCGAAGGCGAAGAAAGAGTGAAGGGTGAAGAGGAAGAATTAAAGGACTAGGAGAGGGACATGCAAGTATCAAGACGATCGTTTCTTGGCGGGGCCGCCGCGCTGGCGTTGCTCCGCGACGGGTTTGCCGCGACGAGCGCGGATGCGCGCATCTTCGCGCCGAACGGAGGACAGGCGGCCGACTTCCTCATCTGCCGACGCCTCTACCTCGACATCTGCGGGCGGCTGCCGACCCCGGAGGAAGTGACGGCCTACACCACGTCCCGCGACGTGCGCAAGCAGGCGAAGCTCGTGGATACGCTCCTGGAGACCGACGATTACGCCGACTACTGGGCCATGCGCTATTGCGACTTCCTGCGCGTGAAGAGCGAGTTCCCGATCAACCTGTGGCCGAACGCGGTTTACGTATATCACCACTGGATTCGGGAGACGATCCAAAGGGACATGCCCTGGAACGACTTTGCGCGAGAGGTGCTGTTCTCCCGCGGGAGCAACTTCCGCGTGCCGCAGGTCAACTTCCTCAGGGCGACGGCGCGCAAGACCCCGGAAGGGCTCTCCGAGGCCGTGTCGACAAGCCTTCTTCTGGAGCCGACGGAGAAGTACGCGAAGTTCTTCTCGCGCGTGAGATGGAAGAAGACGCGCGAATGGAAGGAGGAGATCGTGTATCTGGACGACGGCCCGGCCGACGCCACGCCGGAGGCGTTCATGGCGGAGCTGGAGGGTCCGCTCGCGAAGCAGTTCGTGGCAACGCCCGTTCAGCGCGTCCATTGGTGGATCTACAATTCGCTCGCGCGGGGCAACGAGCTTGATCGGTGGGTCGGCGCGTTCCGCAGCGGCGGCTATCGCCTGAAGCCGCTTTTGCGCTATGTCTTCTCCCAGACCGACTACCGCAAGGGGCCGGGCAAGGGCGGGTTCCCCGCCAGACGGCTCGACGCGGAGGTCCTGGACGACGCGCTCTGCTCGCTTACCGGCTCGCGGCGCGACTTCGGATCGATCGCGCCGGAACCCTATTCGTTCCTTCCGCCCACGCGCAAGTCCGTGCTGGTGGAGGACGGCTCGATTTCGAGCGCGTTCCTCATTCTCTTCGGCCGGCCCGCGCGCGACTCCGGACTCCTGGAGGAGCGCAACAACCGCATCACGGCGAAGCAGCGCCTCTACCTCTACAACTCCAGCAAGCTGTGGCGCGACCTCGGCGTGATGGTGGGGAAGAAGGAGTTCAACTCGCTCTCGCACGCCGACCAGATCAAGGACCTCTACATGCGTTTCCTTTCCCGTCCGCCCGTGAAGGACGAGCTCTTCTACTTCGACCAGAAGAACAAGATCACCTCACGCGACGTCGCGTGGTTCCTCCTCAACTCCCGTGAATTCCTTTACCGCATATGAGCACGAACACACAGAAAGCGTCCGCGAAGCCGACTTCGCGGAAGTTCGCGAAGAGCGTCATCGAGATCTGGCTGTGGGGCGGCCC